>NZ_JAUYTS010000208.1 GCF_030695085.1 Falsiroseomonas sp.
CCAGGCCGCCGCCGCCGCCGCCCGGGCCAGCGACCTGGCCGATGTGCTGGCGCGGCTGCAACGCGACCGCCAGCGGCGGGAGGCCGAGGCGCGCGCCACCGCCGCGGCGCGCCAGGCCGAACAGGCGCGCCAGGCGGCGGAGGCGGAGCGGGAGCAGAGGTTGGCGGACCAAAGGGCGGCGGACCAAAGGGTGGCAGACCAGGCCGCCAGCGCCGCGCCCCGCGCCACCCCCCAGCGCCAGGCCGCGGTGCCGGTGCCCTCCGGCGGCCGCGCCCTGCCGGTGGCCGGGCGCATCGCCACCGCCTGGGGCCAGCCCGCGCCGGGCGGGCCGCATCGCGGGCTGACCTATACGGCGGCGGGTGGCGCGCGGGTGGTCTCGCCCTGCAATGGCCGGGCCGTGTATGCTGCGCCGTTCCGCTCCTTCGGGCTGTTGTTGATTGTGGATTGCGGAGGGGGATACCATTTCGTGCTGGCAGGGCTGGAGCGGCTCGACGCTTCGGCTGGGCAGAGGCTTCTGGCGGGGGAGCCGATCGGCATCCTCGGCGGCACTGGCGCTTCCGGCGGCTCCCTTTATGTGGAGTTGCGCCGCAACGGGCAGCCGGTGGACCCGCGACCGTGGTTTGCGGCGCGGGGCTAACCTTCGGGTCATCTCCCGAGGGTATGTTTGGTCAGGTCGGCGGCAAGCGGAGCCGCGACCCAAGGATCGGGTGGTCGCATGAGCGACGTGTCTGGGCGCAAGGATGCTAACCGGGACGGCAGGATGCCGAGCCGGGGGCCGGTGAACGGGTCTGGGACAGGGCCGGTGGCAACGCGCGCGCCGGCGACAAGACGCCGGCGGCTGGGGATGGTGGGCGCCGTGAGCGCCGCCTTCCTGGCCGGCGTGGTGGTCGGCCCCATGGTGGCGGTGCCCGGCATCCAGGCCTGGGCGCAGGAGGGGGGCCGGGCGGAGACCTACCGTCTGCTGAACCTGTTCGGCGACGTGTTCGAGCGCGTCCGCGCCGAATATGTCGAGCCGGTCACCGACCGCGACGTGATCGAGAATGCCATCAACGGCATGCTCCAGGGCCTCGACCCGCATTCCTCCTACATGAACCCGCGCAGCTTCCGGGACATGCAGGTGCAGACCCGCGGCGAGTTCGGCGGCCTCGGCATCGAGGTGACGCAGGAAAACGGCTTCGTGAAGGTGATCAGCCCGATCGACGAGACGCCGGCCTTCCGCGCCGGCATCAAGCCGGGCGACCTCATCACCCACCTCAACGGCCAATCCACCCAGGGCCTGTCGTTGCAGGATGCGGTGGAGCAGATGCGCGGCGAACGCGGCAGCACCATCCGCCTGACCATCCGCCGCGAGGGTGAGGCCGCGCCGCTGGAAATCTCCCTGACCCGGGACGTGATCCGGCCGCAGGTCGCGCGCTTCCGGCTGGAAGGCAACGACATCGCCTATATCCGCCTGTCATCCTTCAATGAGCGGACGGAAGGCGCGCTGCGCCAGGCCATGACCACCATGCGGAACCAGGCCGGCAGCAACCTGCGCGGCCTGATCCTGGACCTGCGCAACAATCCTGGCGGCCTGCTGGACCAGGCGGTGCAGGTGACCGACGATTTCCTCGACCAGGGTGAGATCGTCTCCACCCGCGCCCGCCGGCCGGAGGATGCGCAGCGCTGGAATGCGCGGCCGGGCGATATCGCCCAGGGGCTGCCCATTGTCGTGCTGATCAATTCCGGCTCCGCCAGCGCATCGGAGATCGTCGCCGGCGCGTTGCAGGACCATCGCCGCGCGGTGGTGATGGGGGTGAAGTCCTTCGGCAAGGGCAGCGTGCAGACCGTCATGCCCATTCCGGGCAACGGCGCGATGCGGCTGACCACGGCGCGCTACTACACACCCTCCGGCCGTTCCATCCAGGCAACCGGCATCGAGCCGGATATCGAGGTTCTGGCCTCCCGCGCCGACCCGGCCGTCACCGCGCGCGAACGGGACCGGGAATCCGATCTGCGCCGGTCGCTCCGCAACGGCAACACCGAGGCCGCGCCGCCGCCGGCGCTGCCCCCGTTGAGCCTGCCCGCCGGCGTGCTGGAGCGCGTGGTGCGGGAACCCGCGGAAGGGGCGACGGCCTTCGATCCCACCAAGCCTGAAACCGACCACCAGCTGCAGCAGGCCCTGCAGTTGCTGCGGGCCGTCGCGGCGGCCCCGCCCGCACAGCGGCGCGCCCAGCGGTGACCAGCCGGTGACACCCTGCCGGCGCCGCGACTGCGCGGATGAGGTCGCGGCGCAGCGGGCCGCGCCGCAAAGTCGGTGAGCCGCGCCCTCTCCCGGCGCCGGCTGGGCCTGTTCTGGGTGGCGCTGGTGCTGAGCCTCGGCGCCGGTGCGGCCACACTCCACTGGCTCGGCCCGCCGGCCGAAGCGGAACTGGCCGGGGTCGAACCAGCGCCGGCGGTGCGCGAGCCTGAGCCAGCCCGCCAGGCCGAGGCAAACCCCGCAGCGCAGTCCCTGCCGGTGACGCAAACCGTGGCGGCCACGCCCGTCAGCCTGCCCTTGCAGCCACCGGCAGCGGTGACGCCCGTGCCGGAGCCGGTTGCAGCCGCCGACCCGGCCCCGGCCCCAGCCCCGGCCACTGGCACGGAGCCGACGATCGCAGTCGCGGCCGTGCAGGCCATGCTGCCGGCAGCCGAGGCGGCGCCCGCCGCGCCGCCCCCGCCACCGCTCGCCACCGCGCCCGCCACACCGCCACCCGGCGCCGTCCCCGCCGCGGCGCGCCTCGCGGCCGCGGAGCCTGCGATTCCGCCGCCCGACCCGCAGATGCTGGAACGGTCCCGCCACGGCATGGTGCCGAAGCTGGGGCCTGACGGCCGCACCTCGATCCGCACCTATGCCCGCCCCTTCGACCGGGAGGCGGACCGGCGCCCGCGAATCGGCCTCGTGATCGGCAATGTCGGCCTGTTCGCGCAGCATTCCGAGGAAGCCATCGCCCGCCTGCCCGGCGCCGTGACCCTCGCCTTCAGCCCCTATGCGCTGCGCCCCGAGCCGCTGCTGGACCGGGCGCGGGCGCGCGGAATGGAGGTGCTGGTGGCCCTGCCGCTGGAACCCTCGGGCTTCGGCCAGGATGCCGATCCGGGTGACCGAGCCCTGCTCACCAGCCTTTCGGCCGAGGAGAATCTGGAGCGGCTGGACTGGGCGCTGTCCCGTATCCAGGGCCAGGTTGGCGCCATCGGCGCGCTCGGGCGGCTGCGCGGGGAACGCTTTGCCGCGAATACCGATCTGCTGGGCACCATCCAGGCGGCGCTGACCACGCGCGGCCTGCTGTATGTGGACCCGCGCCCCGGCGCCCCCACACCGGCCCGCGCCTTCGGCCGCACCGTGGACCTGGTGCTGGACGACCCCTCGGAGACACGCAGCGAGGTGGAGCGCCGGCTGGTGGAGCTGGAAGCGCTGGCCAAGCGCAACGGCGGCGCCCTCGGCCTGCTCGGCAACCCCACCCCCTTCTTCACGGCCGCCATCCTCGCCTGGTCGGCGGGGCTGGAGGAACGCGGCGCGGTGCTGGTGCCGGTGACGGTGCTGCTGCGCCGGCCCGGGGAACAGGCGGCCTTGCCGCAGGGTTCCCAGGCGACGCGCTGAGCCGTTACAAGGCGCGCATGACCCTGCTTCCCTATCGCGCCAATGTCGGCGCCCTGCTGTTCAACCCCGCCGGCCAGGTGCTGGTGGCCCGTCGCGCCGACATGCCCAATGCCGAAGGCGCCGCCGGTGGCTGGCAGTTGCCGCAGGGCGGCATCGATGACGGCGAGGATCTGCGCCGCGCCGTGCTGCGCGAACTGGCCGAGGAAATCGGCACCGACCGCGCCGAGATCCTGGCCGAGCACCCGGAATGGCTGAGCTACGACTTCCCACCCGAATTGCAGGCCATGCGGATTGCCCGGAAATACCGCGGCCAGCGGCAGAAATGGTTCGCGCTGCGCTTCACCGGCGTGGATGCCGATATCCGGCTGGATGCCGACCCGCACCCGGAATTCGATGCCTGGCGCTGGGCCAGGCTGGCGGAGCTGCCGGGCCTCGCGGTCAGTTTCAAGCGGGCGATCTATGAGGATCTGGTCCGCGAATTCGCCCGCTTCGGCGGGTAGTGTTCAGCCCACGCCCTGGCCCAGGAAGGCGCGCGCCAGGGCGCGCCACATCTGCTTGCGGTTCAGCTCCCAGTCATAGGGCAGGCCGCGATGCACATCGCCGGGGTCGAGCGCCACCGTCTGTTCGCGGTGCAGCCAGGACCAGCGGTCGCTGATGCCCCAGGTCAGCAGGGTACGGGCGCCACCCTCGAAGGCCGCGCTGGCGAATTCATGCACGCGCAGCGCCACCGCCGCATCGCGGGCGACGAAATCGCCGACCGGCGGCCGCACCTCCCGCACATCCAGCTCGGTGATCAGCACCTGCAGGCCAAGCGCGCGGATGTTCTGCACGAAGGTGCGGAAGATGGCGGGGCTGAAGGCTTCCCGCATCTGCAGATGGCCCTGGATGCCGACGGCATCGAGCGGCACGTTGCGATCCCGCAGGGACCGCAGCAGGCGCAGCAGGCGGCGGCGCTTTTCCTCGGCCGGGGGGCTGTCCGCCTCCACGCCGTAATCGTTCAAGGTCAGGCGCAAGGTCGCGTCCCGCTGGCGCGCGGCGCGCAGGGCGATGGCCACGTAATCCGGGCCCAGGCCGCGCAGCCAGGGGCTGTCCCGCAGATCGCCGGAATTGCCCGCGGGCTCCGGCACGTCGCTGCCGGGCGGGTTGGCGATCGGTTCATTCACCACATCCCAATCGCGGATGCGGGTGCTGGTATGGGCCAGCACATGGTCGAAATGCGCCTCCATCACCGCCTGGGCGCGGGCGCGGCTTTCGGCCAGGGCGGGCGCCACCCAGTCCGGCAGGGCGTTGTGCCAGACGAGGGCGTGGCCCCGCACCGGCTTGCGGAAATGCTCCGCCCAGCGCAGCAGCGCATCCAGCGGGGCCGTGTCGAAGCGGCCCGGCTCGGGTTGCAGCGTGTCGAATTTCGCCTCGTATTCCGGCACCAGCAGCCCGGCTTCCTGCGCCACCAGCGCGGCGAATTCCGGTTCATCCGCGAGCAGCCTGGCCGTGACGGCGCAGCCATAGGTGAAGCCGCGGCTCTGGGCGATCTGCGCCAGGGGCTGGTTCGGCGCGCTGGCCGGGGTGAAGCTCTGGGCTTGCGCGGCAAGCGGCGCCAGCAGCAGCGGGCCGAGCGCCCGGCGGGACACCGGCAAGCTCAGGCCGCCACGGGCTGGCTGGCCGCCGGTGCCAGCGGCTTGCGGGCGAGCAGCGCCGCGTAGCGGTTGCGGCGCCAGGTCAACAGGCGCCAGGCGCCCCGGGCGGCGAGGGCCGAAAGCCGGCCGCGCGGGTTCAGACCCACCGATTTGAAGACCATGCCCATGCCCCGTTCGATATGCCGGAAGCGATAATAGTGCATCGCGCGGCCCATGTAGCCGGCAATGCAACGATCATGGTCGTAGGGGGTGCCGATATCCTCGTTGCCACAGTGGAAGGCGAAGGCGAGTTCGTCATCCTCGCTTTCGCCGATGCGGCCGGCGGCGACGCGCAGGCGCTTCGGGAAGGACAGCTTCTCCCGCGCCAGGTACCGCTTCATGTGGTCGTAGAACAGCTTGAAGTGCCGGTATTCATCCGCCGCGATCAGGCGGCAGACCTCCTTCAGCACCGGCTCCTCCGTCGCCTCGGCGAGCGCGGTGTAGTAGCTGCTGGTGCCGGTCTCCACCATGCAGCGCGCGATCAGTTCCCCGGTGCGGGACCCGCGGATGGAGGCATCGGCCTTGACGTCGATCTTGTAGCCCGCGCGGTAGCGCGCGAAGGCCTGTTCGAAATCCCAGCTGGGGTCGGCCAGCATGGCCCATTTGCCCAGCGCGTCGCCGTGCTGGACTTCCTCAACCGCCCAATGGCCGGCGGCCTTGTGGAAGTCCGGATCGTCGTGGAAGACGGATTGCAGGTACAGCGCATAATCATCGCCATTCCGCTCGACCATGGCGGCGGCCTTAACCAGCGGTATGATCTCGGGGTCGAGCCGGGCCGGGTCGAAAGCGTCCCACCTCACCTGCTCGATATGCCAGTGCTTCATACTTCACCCCGCCCGGCCAATACGCACGTGCCGGCCGCGACCATCGCGGCCGCAGCGGGCAGCGTTAATGTTCTGCGGCGGGGCGCCGGATTCAAGCGGTCAGGCGGCCTCGGCCGCAAGCACCATGGCACGCGCGGTCAGCAGGCGCGTCATGATGGCCTCCCGCTTTTCCGGCGTATCCATCGCTGCGGCGGTATAGGCGGCCTCCGCCTCCCGCACTCGCGTTTCGGCGGCCGCCTTGGACAGCTGGGCAAGCGGGGTGGCCTCATCGGCCAGCACGGTGCAGCGGCCCGGCGTGACTTCGGCGAAGCCGCCGGCGACGAACAGGCGTTCCGTCACCTGGCCGTTCTCCGTCACCGCGATGACGCCGCTGCGGAGCGTGATGATCATCGGCGCATGGCCCGGCAGCACGCCCATCTCGCCCTCGGCGGCGGGCAGCACGGCCATCTCCACCGCGCGGCTGAGCAGGAGCTTTTCCGGGGAAACGAGTTCGAGCTGGAAGGTGGCCATGATCAGATCCCTACTCGTCCTAGCACGTCCTGCGGCCCGACTTGGCGGGCCGAGGCCGCGAATGCGGCCCGCCGCCTATGCGGCGAGCCAAGCGGCCGCAGGCCGCGCCCGGCGCCTGAGGGCCGAAAAGCTCGAAGACGCTGCTACGCGGCAGCCTTCAAGGTCTCGCCCTTTTTGACAGCGTCTTCGATCGTGCCGACCATGTAGAAGGCGGCTTCCGGCAGGTGGTCGTATTCGCCGGCGCAGATTGCGGCGAAGGAACGCACCGTATCCTCGAGCTTGACGAACACGCCCGGAGTGCCGGTGAAGACTTCCGCGACATGGAAGGGCTGCGACAGGAAGCGCTGCAGCTTGCGGGCGCGGGCGACGATGAGCTTGTCCTCCTCGGACAGTTCATCCATGCCCAGGATCGCGATGATGTCCTGCAGCGACTTGTAGGTCTGCAGGATGCGCTGCACTTCGCGCGCCACGCGGTAATGCTCCTCACCCACCACGCGCGGGTCCATCGCGCGGCTGGTGCTGTCCAGCGGGTCAACCGCCGGGAAGATGCCGAGCTCGGCGATGGAGCGGTTCAGCGTGGTGGTGGCGTCGAGGTGGGCGAAGGAGGTCGCAGGCGCCGGGTCGGTCAGGTCGTCCGCCGGCACGTAGATGGCCTGCACCGAGGTGATGGAGCCCTTCTTCGTCGAGGTGATGCGTTCCTGCAGCGCGCCCATGTCCGTCGCCAGCGTCGGCTGATAGCCCACGGCGGAGGGGATGCGGCCCAGCAGCGCGGAGACTTCGGCACCCGCCTGGGTGAAGCGGAAGATGTTGTCGATGAAGAACAGCACGTCCTGGCCCTGCTCGTCGCGGAAGTATTCCGCCATCGAGAGGCCGGAGAGTGCGACGCGCGCGCGCGCGCCCGGCGGCTCGTTCATCTGGCCATAGACCAGCGCCACCTTGGAGCCTTCGGTGGAGCCATTCTCGCCGAGCTTGATGACGCCGGCATCGACCATCTCGTGGTACAGGTCGTTGCCCTCGCGGGTCCGCTCACCGACACCGGCGAAGACGGACACGCCGCCATGGCCCTTGGCGATGTTGTTGATCAGTTCCTGGATGGTGACGGTCTTGCCGACGCCGGCGCCGCCGAACAGGCCGATCTTGCCGCCCTTGATGTAGGGCGCCAGCAGATCGATCACCTTGATGCCCGTCACCAGGATTTCCGCCGAGGTTGCCTGGTCCTCGAAGGACGGCGCCGCGCGGTGGATGGTGTAGGACTTGGTGGCGTTGACCGGGCCGCGCTCGTCGATCGGCTCGCCGATCACGTTCAGGATGCGACCCAGTGTCTCATTGCCCACGGGCACGGAGATGCCGGCGCCGGTGTCCACCACCTCGGTGCCACGAACCAGGCCGTCCGTGGTGTCCATGGCGATGGTGCGGACGGTGCGCTCACCCAGGTGCTGCGCCACTTCGAGAACCAGGGTGCGGTCCTCGATCTTCAGGGTCAGCGCGTTCAGGATGGCAGGCAGCTCGGACGGGAACTGCACGTCCACGACGGCGCCCAGCACCTGCGTAACCTTGCCGACATTGTTCTTCATCGTGCGGATCCCTGCTCAGACAGCTTCAGCACCGGAGATGATCTCGATCAGCTCCCGGGTGATGTTGGCCTGTCGCGTGCGGTTGTAGTTCAGCGTGAGCTTGTTGATCATCTCGCCGGCATTGCGCGTGGCGTTGTCCATCGCGTTCATCTGGCTGCCGAAGAAGCCGGCGGAATTCTCCAGAAGCGCGCGATAGACCTGGATCGCCAGGTTCTGCGGCAGCAGCGCGGCGAGGATTTCCTCCTCGCTCGGCTCATATTCATACAGCGCCTGCGCCCCGGCGGCCGGCGCTTCCGCGCCCTTCTCCTCGGGCAGCAGGGTCGGGATCATCTGCTGCGCCGTCGGCACCTGGCTGATGACGCTGCGGAAGCGGTTGTAGACCAGCGTGCAGACATCGAATTCGCCGGCTTCCAGCATGGCGACGATGCGCCCGGAAATCTCCTGCGCATCCGTGAAATCAACGCGCTTCTTGCCGGCCAGCGAGATCTCGCCGGTGATCCGGCTGGCGAATTCGCGCTTGAGGTAGGCGGCGCCCTTGCGGCCCACCGCCAGCACCTTCACCGTCTTGCCCGCCGCCTCCAACTCCCGGATCCGGGTGCGGGCGAAGCGACCGACATTGGTGTTGAAGGCGCCGGCCAGGCCGCGATCGCCGGTGACCACCACCAGCAGATGCACCTGGTCCGCCCCGCTGCCGACCAGCAGCTTCGGCGCATCCGGGCTGCCGGCGACGGAGGCGCCGAGCGAGGCCAGCATACGCTCCATGCGCTCGGCATAGGGGCGCGCGGCCTCGGCCTGCGTCTGCGCGCGGCGCAGCTTCGCGGCCGCGACCATCTTCATCGCCTGCGTGATCTTGCGCGTGCTCTTCACCGAGGTGATGCGCGCGCGAAGTGCCTTGAGGCTGGCCATGACGCTCTATCTCAGCCGAAGGACTTGGCGAAGCTGTCGAGGAAGGCGATCAGCTTGGCCTCGGTCTCCTTCTTGATCTCGCGATCGGTGCGGATCGAGGTCAGGACCTCCGGCGACTGCGCCTTCAGCCCGGACAGCAACTGCCGCTCGAACTCGCCGACCTTGTTCAGGGCGACCTTGTCGAGATAGCCGCGGGTGCCTGCGAAGATCGCGACCACCTGCTCCTCGACCGGAACCGGCTTGTACTGCGGCTGCTTCAGCAGTTCCGTCAACCGCGCACCGCGGGCCAGCAGGGCCTGCGTCGTGGCATCGAGGTCGGAGGCGAACTGCGCGAAGGCCGCCATTTCGCGGTACTGCGCCAGGTCCAGCTTGATCTTGCCGGCCACCTGCTTCATCGCCTTGATCTGCGCGGCGGACCCGACGCGGGAAACGCTGAGGCCGACGTTCACGGCGGGGCGGATGCCCTTGAAGAACAGTTCCGTCTCCAGGAAGATCTGCCCGTCCGTGATCGAGATCACATTGGTCGGGATGTAGGCGGAGACGTCGCCGGCCTGCGTTTCGATCACCGGCAGCGCGGTCAGCGAACCGGCGCCGAAATCGTCGTTCATCTTCGCGGCCCGCTCCAGCAGGCGGCTGTGCAGGTAGAACACGTCGCCCGGATAGGCTTCGCGGCCCGGCGGGCGGCGCAGCAGCAGCGACATCTGGCGATAGGCGACGGCTTGCTTCGACAGATCGTCATAGACGATGACGGCGTGCATGCCGTTATCGCGGAAAAATTCACCCATC
>NZ_JAUYTS010000213.1 GCF_030695085.1 Falsiroseomonas sp.
AATGGGCGCTGCTGGGCGGCGTGGCGCTGCTGGCGGCCGGCGCCGCAGGATATTTCGTGACCCAGCAGGGCGCGCCGGTGCCGCCGCCGGACCAACTGGCCCAATCCCAGGGTTCGGCCCCGGTGCCGACCCCACCGGCCCCGCCGCAGCCCGGCCCTGCCCCTGATCCGCCGCAGCCGGCACCCGGCCCCGCGCCGACGCCAGTTCCGGCGCCCGCGCCGCCACCCGTGCCTGCGCCCACTCCGGCGCCTGTGCCGACGCCGGCACCCGCACCGACGCCAGCGCCCGAACCGATACCGGCCCCGACACCGGCGCCAGCCCAGGCTCCGACACCGGCCCCGTCACCGGCGCCGTCACCAACGCCGGCACCGTCACCGGCACCAGCTCCCGCCCTCACACCAGCCCCGGCGCCCACGCCCGTACCGGCTCCGATACCAGCCCCACTGCCCACGCCCACACCCGCGCCAGTCCCGCCACCCGCACCCGTGCCAACCCCCGCCCCGACGCCCCCGCCGGCCCCCGATCTGCGCGCCGCCGCCGTCGCCGCAGCCGCCGCGGCGCCCTGCAGCCTGCTCGAGGCCAGCGCCACCGAGACCAGCCTCACCATCGAAGGCATCCTGCGCCGTGGCGGAGAGGCGGCGATGCGGCGCGTGCTGGCCGAGCGTGGCGTGCCGGAGGCCGCCGCCACGCTGCGCCTGAACGCCTTCGAAGGCCCCTATTGCGGCGCCATCGACACCATCCGCCAGGTCGCCGCCGCGACCGGGGAGGCGCCGCTGGTCTCCATCGCCGGCGCCATGCCGCTGCAACGCGGCGACCTGCTGCGGCTGGACGTGCAGATGCCGCCGCGCGCCGGCCAGCTCTATGTCAGCTACCTGATGAAATCGAACGAGATCGTCCATCTCGTCCCGTCCGAGCCGCAGGCCGCCGGCGCCCGGCTGCGCCTCGGCGAGCCCGGCCCGAATTTCGCCGGATGGGAGGTGGATGAGCCCTTCGGCACCGACATGATCATCGTCTTCGCCTCCGAGCGCCCGCTGTTCCCGCAGCCGCGCCCGGTGGTGGAGCCGCTGGACGACTACATCCCGGCGCTGGCCGCCGCGCTGCGCGATGCGCGCGCGCAGGGCATCCGCGTCAGCGCCCGCGCCGTGCTGCTGGAGACGGTGGCAAACCGGTAGCGTTCACGGCGGCATCCCCTGCCGCATCAGCCCGCGCAGCCGCGCCAGCTCCGCCTCCGTTACGCCGAGATGGTCGGCAGTGAAGAAGCGCGGGTCGGGCGTGTGCAGCAGATAGGCCTGCGCCTCGTCGATCATCAGCTCCTCGATGCCCGTATCGTAGCCCTCGCGGCCGAGGAAGGCGCGGAAGGCGGCGCGGTCGGCCGCGGTGAAGCCTTCGGTCCAGACCTGGCGGATATGCGCGGCATAGGCGGCATCGGTGCCGAAGCGGCCATGGCTGAGCTCATGGCGCAGGATGGTGGCGCGCCCGGCCTCATCCATCTCCGGCCCCGGCGCGGCGAGCGACAGCAGCACGATTTCCTGCCCCCCCGGCTCCTGCCCAACCGGCACCAGGCCGCGGGCGAGCAGATATTGCGCGCGCAGCCACTCCTCCGCCGGCGACAGCGCCAGCCCGTCCCGCTCCGCCAGCGCGAAGAAGCGCGCCAGGTCGGCGCCGCGGTAGTTGTGGCCGAAATAGAAGGTGGCGGCGCTTTCGCCGGTGCGGGCGATGGCCTCGGCCATCTCGGCCTCGCTCAGCACGCGGTCGCGCGGCAGCCCGGCCTTTTCGACCAGCGCCGCCACCCGGTTCAGCGCCGCGCCCTGCGCCGCGAGCGTCGGGAAGTCGATCAGGAAGATGGCGGGGTTGCCGGCGTAGCGGATCAGCCGGGGCTGGTCCGCGCGATGGTCCCGGATCGCCGCTTCCTCCATCAGCGGCGGCAGCGCCGCGAGGCGGGAGGGCAGGGGAAGCGAAACCGGAACCGGCTGGGGCTCCGGCTGGGGCTCCGGTTGGGGCTCCGGCTGGGGCTCCGGCGCCGGCGCGGGTTGCGGCGCCGGCGCCACCTCCGCCACCGGTTCCACCCGCAGCGGTGCCAGCGCCAGCCACCAGCCGCCGAGGCCGGCCACGATCACCCCACCGAGGCCGAGCAGCATCCAGGGCCAGGCCGGGCGGGCGGCCCGCTTCGGGGATGGGGGCGGCACATGGCCCCATTCCAGGGGCGGCGGCGGCCCGGGGCGGCCGGGTGGCGGGTGGCGGATGGTGGCGTCGTTCTCTGCCGACATGCTGCGTCCCACCCGGACCGGGTTCTGCTGCCCGCTACGCTGTCATCGTGCCTCAGCCGTCCAGGTTGATGACCTGCACGCGCCGGTTGCGCGGTTCATTCACCCCATCCCCGGTCGGCACCAGCAGCCGCGTCTGGCCCAGCCCGACCGCCTCCAGCCGGCTGCCATCGACCCCGAATTGCCGGATCAGATAGTCCCGCACCGCGGCGGCGCGGCGTTCCGACAGCGCCATGTTCATCGAGGCGGCACCCACCGAATCCGTATGCCCCTCGATCCGAAACCGGAACGGCGCCAGATCCGCCGAGGCCAGCGCGCGGCCGAGCGGTGCCAGCCTGGCCTCCGCCTGCGGCGTCAGATTGGCGGAGCCGCTGGGGAAGGTGACGGTGATGGACACCGCGGGCACCCCCTCCGGCGCCGTGGTGTCCGGCACCACCGGCCGCGCCACCGGGCGCGGCGCGCTGGGCGTGGCCGGTGCCGGTGTGGCGGTGGCGCCGAGCGGGGCGGGCCGCGCCGGCGCGCTTTCGGCCGGAGGGATCGCGGCGGAAGGGGTCGCGGCAGGTGCGGAAGGCAGGCGGATGCCGCGCGTGGCGCCATCGCCGCGGGGGCGCAGCTGTTCGATCAGCCGCGCCGCGGCCGGGTCGCTCTGCGCCCGGGCGGGCGCCGGAAGCAGGGTGGCGCCCGCTGCCAGCGCCAGAAGCGCGAGTGGGAAAGGGGCAAGGGACATGGACCGTCTCCGTTCAGATGCGGCGAAGCCTACGCCTCAGCCACCCAGATTAACCACCTGCACGCGGCGATTGCGCGGCTCGGCTGTTTCATCCTGTGTCGCCACCAGCAATTGCGTCTCGCCCAGCCCCACCGCCTCGATCCGCGCCGGGTCCACGCCATGCCGCTTGACGAGAAAATCCCGCACCGCGGCGGCGCGGCGTTCGGACAGCACCTGGTTCATCGCCGCGGGTCCGACCGTGTCCGTATGCCCCTCCACCCGGAAGCGGTAGCTGGCGAGGCGAGCCGAGCCGAGCGCCTGGCCCAGATTGTCCAGCACGCGGACGGCCTCCGGCCCCAGCCCGGCCGAACCGCTGGCGAAGGTGACGGTCAGCGAGATGGCGGCCGCGCCCGGCGGCGCCGTCGTCGTGGTCAGATCCGGCGCCGCGGGCACGCGGATGCCGCGGGTCACCGGGCTTGCGGGGTCCAGCCCCTCGATCAGCCGCTCCACCTCCGGCGCCTGCGCCCCGGCGCCGGCGGGTGCCAGCAGCAGCGCGAGGCCAAGCCCGGCAAGGGTCTTTCGCATGGCCATCCTCCCTTGGTGATCGTTTGAGAATGCCGGGGCCGACCCGCCGGCGTTTTCGAAGGGTCACTTAGACGATCCCCAGGCTGCGCCAGACCGGCAGCCGGTTCCGGACCAAAGAACCGATCTGTTCGCGCAGATGCGCCAGCATCTCCTCCGGTGGTTCCGCCCCCGGCGGCAGCAGGCCGCGCAGCAACGGCTCCACCGCCACGCCATCGGCCGGCGCGCGGGCGGCGAGGTCGGCGATGGCGAGTTCCATCCCATCCACCGCCAGCCCACCGGCCAGCGCCGGGCAGGCCAGCGCCATGCGGCCGGACCCCGTGCCGTGCGGTGCCAGCCGCCGCGCCGCCACCGCATTGAAGCGCCGCGCCGTCGCTTCCGCCGCACCACCCGGCGCGGACCACAGCGGCAAGGCGCTGCCGCTGCCCACCAGCATGGCCAGCGCCTCCGGCGGGGTCACGCTGCCACAGCCGGGCAGGGACAGCAGCGCGCCGATGGTCTGCGGCCCGGCTTCCAGCGCCGCCAGGATCGGTTCGATGATCTGCGGCGGCAGTTCCGCCTCGCCAGCCTGGGTTCGCAGCTTGCGCGCGGCCTTGGCATGGCTGACCGAGGCCAGGGGGATCGCCGCTACCGCGGCATCGCGCGAAACCCGTCGCAGGCCGCGCACATAGATGTCGCGCCGGAAGGCGCGCGGCACGCACAGATCCAGCACCAATTGCCGCGCCGTGTCATCCGGTGCCGCGTGCCAGATTTCCTGCTGCGCCGGGGTCAGCGACATGGCAGGGAAATTCTCGTCCATGGTGGCGCTGCCGACAAACTCGCAGCGCGCCGTGGCCATTGCGTCCTGCACATCGGCGAAGAAGCAGGGGCGCCAATGGTCGGTGATGAATTCATGCAGCAGGTAGCCGGCCCGCGCGCCGGAAATCTCCCCGGTCATCAGCGCGCGCCAGGTGGAGGGCGGCAGATGTTGCGCCTCTGCCGCCACCAGCTTCTGCACGATGTCCCGCGCCGCATCGATGCCCGCCGCCGTGCTGCCGGCACCGCGCAGCGCACCACGGGCGAGGCGGGACAGGCCGAGCGCCCCGCCCGCGCCGGGCAGCGCGTTGTAGGTCATCAGCACCACGCCGCCGGGCTTCAGCCGCCGCCGCAGCAGCCACAGCACCCCCTCCCGCACCGGGTCCGCCACCCAGGACCACAGGCCGTGCACCGTCACCAGGTCGAATTCGGGCAGCCGGTCCAGCTCCGCCCCGTCCAGTTCCGCCAGGTCGGTCGCCTCGAAGCGCGCATTCGTCAGGCCCGCGGCGGCGGCCATCGATCGGGCTTCGGCGATATGCGCCGGGTTGTAGTCCAGCCCCAGGACCTCGGCGTTCGGGTTGCCCGCGGCCAGTACATTGGCGGTGTAGCCCGATCCGCAGCCGATCTCCGCGATCTGCATCGGCGTTTCCGGCCCCACCTCCCACGCCACGCCCATCAGCGCGCAGGCGGCGGCGAGATGGGCGGGGGATTGGAAGGCGTGCCAGGCGGCCGGGTAGGGCTCGGCCACGGGGTAGCCGCGGGACCAGCCGGTATGCGTGCTCATGCGGCATCCTGACGCGAGGGGGAAATCGGACTGAGCAGCGCGTCCCGCGCATCGGCGCGGCGCGGATGCGGCGTGGTGAGCCAGCCGGTCCAGCCGAGCCGGGCGCCGCCGAGGCCGAGCTTGCAGGGCGGCACCTCGGCGGCGGCCAGAACCGGATTCAGTGCGAAATCCTGCTCCAGCCCGACCTGCAGGCGGATCAGCTCCACCAGCCTGCCATGCAGCGGCGCGCCCGGCAGCAGCGCCTCGAATTCCTTCAATTTCAGCGGACCCAGCCGCAGCAGGAAGCGGGCGGAGGGGTCCCAGGCCTGGGCGCCGAGCGCCGCATCCACGCCCAGGCCGCAATTCACCCCCGGCCTGCCGCGCGCCGCCATGCGGGATTGCTCGCCGGCCGGCAGGCGGATCCAGCCGCCGGCGAATTCCACGATCTGCACCGGCGTGCCGGTTTCCTCCGTCAGCAGCCCGCGCAGCCGTTCCGCGCTGCGGGAGCGGGAGGCGAGCGCCCCGGCATGGTACAGCAGCGCCGGCAGCGGCGTGGCCAGCCTCGCCACCAGATGCGGCGTGCCGAGTCCGCTCGCCGCCGCCAGCACGCGTTCCGCCGGCACCGGGTCCCGTGCCGGGCGGTATTTCGCGCCCGCCTTCACGAACAGCCCGGTGAAGCGCCGCGCCAGCATGTCGAGGAAATTGTGCAGCGCGACGGAGCGTTTTCGGGCTTCCGCCGCCACGGTTGCCGTGTAGTGCCGCGGCAGCACGCCGCCCGGGCCGATCAGGCCGAAGGTCGGCGTCACGATCTCCCCGGTCTGCGGGTTGCTGGAGGCCACCTCGCCCCCCGGCGCGCCGAGCCGCGCCTGGGTGCGGTAGGGCAGGTCCACCGGGTCCCGCCCCGGCGCCAGCACCGCCGCCGCCTGGTCCAGGCTGAACCGCGCCGGCTCGGCCGCCAGTTTTTCGCGCGGGGAGGGTGCGGTCATGCCGGCACTCCGGTTGCCAAACCTGCGGACGGCGACTTTCGCCGGCCGAGCGCGCGAAGGCGCGCCGCCGCCCCTGCGGCGAGCCGCCCGGCGCTTGAGGGCGGGAAATCTTTCACAACAGCACCCGCGTGCCGCTGCGCGCCGGCCAGGTGGCGACGGCCCCGCTGCGTCCGCGCAGCAGCGCGCTGGATCGCACGAAGCCATTCACCGAGACCTGCAGGGCCAGGAACCGCTCCAGCACCCCGCAGAGAAGAAACAGTCCGCCCGCTGTCCAGGCCTGCGGTTCGAAGGTCAGCGCCACTTCCAGCCCCCTCGCGAAACTGCCCGGTCGCACGCCGGGCAGGCGGGCGACGCCCGGGGTGGCGGTGACGGAGACCAGCCCCTCCAGCGCCAGCCTTGTCTCCGCCGTGTCCCGCAGACCATGCAGTCGCAGCATTTCCTTGAGCGCCAGCGCCGCCTGCGGCCCACCCGTGACGCCGAGATGGTTCAGCGCGAGGTGCGACACCAGCCGCCAGCCGCTGCGCTCGCGCAATTGCGGCCGCAGCGTCGGCGTCGGCGGAGACAGGCACTCGGCGCTGCCGGCCGGCGTGGCGGGGTCGACAATCCGCAGCCGCGGCTGCCCGCCGCCGAAGGGCAGCAGCGATGGCAAATCCCGGTTGCAGCACAGCGCATCGACGCCGAGCACCCCATCCGCCGGCAGCGACGGATCGAAATGCGGATCACGCAGCATCAGCCGCGTCTCGCTGCCGCCCAGGATGCCCGGCGCGGGCCGGCGCGCGGCGATCCAGCTTACATCGGTCGCCTCCGCCTCCGCCTCGCTCGGCGCCTCGGCGCGCAGCCGGTGGAAGGCGGGCACGCGCTTCGGGCGCGGGTCTTCCGCCCGGCTCAGTCGCACCGCCTCCACCGCATAGACTTCCAGCGCCGCGGGGCGCCGCGCATCGGGCACCACCAGCCAGTCGGATTGCGTGCCATCCAGCGCGATCGGCTCGCAGATCTGGCGGAACAGGTTGATCGCCGGCGTGCATCCGAGCGCGAAGTTCTCGGCCGAGACCGCGCGTTCCAATTCCGGCACGGCGCGCGAGAGATAGACAAAAATCTCCATCTTCGGGCTGCGCTGCACCAGGCTGCGGCGGTCCAGACCATCGAGGTCGAGGTAGAGGAACTTCTCGGGGAAGGCGAAATACTCGGTCAGCAGCCGGTGCCCGGTGAAGGCGCGCGGCGGCCAGGGCAGGGCGGCTTCCTCCGGCGCGAAGCCCCCCTGGCTCAGCGCCTCCCGCCCCAGCAGCACCGGACGTGGATCGGAGGGGCCATCGGCCAGCGCGATCGACAGGGTCGAGGTGCAGAGCAGTTCCAGCAACTGCACCGGCACCGGCCCGGCGCCCCGCAGATGCAGCCGCAGCCGGTCGATGCCGATCTCCGCGAAGGTCAGGCCGGGCAGGGTGGTCGACAGCGTCAGCCGCAGCACCGCGACGGCGCCCTGCGCCTGCGGATTGGCCGGGGCCGGCAGCGGCAGGCCATTCAGCCGCGCCGCCTCCACCGCAACGGGCCACAGCGTGGTGTCCTGGCAGGTGCGGAAGGTCAGGCGCTCGCCGCGCACCGCTTCCGTCTCCAGCCTGGTGCCGCGCGGCACCAGGGCGGCGCCGGCGGCCTCCGGTTTCGGCAGCAGCCGCACGGTGGTGAGCGAGGGTACCGGCGCCAGCAGATGCGGGCAGAGCAATTCCAGCAGCGCATCCGTCAGCTCCGGCAGCTCATCATCCAGCCGGTGCTGCACCCGCGCGGCGAGGAAGGCGACGCCTTCCAGCAGGCGCTCCACATGCGGGTCATCCACCGCATCCGGCGTCATCCGCAGCCGCCCGGCGACCTTCGGATTGGCCTCCGCGAATTCGCCCGCCAGCCGCCGGATCGCGGCGAGTTCGCGGTTGTAGAAGGGGAGAAGATCGTCCGACATCAGGCGTCCCGCACCGTCACGTCGCGGGAGACGGGTTCGAGCAAAGTCTCGAAGCTCACCGGCTCCGGCACCGGATCGGCGCGCAGCACCGCATCCACCTTCAGCCGCAAGGCGCGGTCCAGCTCATTCTCCCCGCCCACCAGCTCGACGCGGATGGACATCAGCCGCGGTTCAAAGCGGCGGATCGTCGCCTCCACCTCCCGCGCCAGCGCCTCGCGCCGCGCCGGCACGGCATAGGCGCCGGAGGTGGCATCCGGGATGCCGTAGTTCAGCGGCGAGATTACCAGTTCCTCCAGCCCCGCCGGCACCGGGCGGCGGCGGCGGCGCGCGTTCAGCACCGCCTCCAGGTCCCGCCGCACGGCGCGGTGCAGCAATTCCAGCGCCACGGCGATGCTCGGCGGCGGCGGTTCCGGCGCGCCGGGGTCCGCATCCAGCAGCCGATCGAGCAGCGGCAGCCGCGCCCGATGCGCCGGGCCGCGGATGCGTGTCCCGCTCATGGTGTGGCCTGCGCGCTCAATCGAACACCAGATTCGTCACGGCGGAGATCGCCAGCGCGTCATCCCCCGCCAGCAGCAGCCGCTGCCCGCGCCCGCGCACCGGACCATCCTCCGGATGCGTCCATTCCGTGACGCGGCCGAGCCTCAGCGGGTTCCCGGCTTCGGTGTGGGCGCCGAAATACAGCGCCGGCATGAACACCACGCCTTCCGTGCTGTCCTTCAGCTCGATCGCGCAGCGGCGCCAAAACAGGTCGCGCGGCCGGCGCGGCGGGTCGAAGCTCAGCGACCGCACGCGCTCCACCGGCACCAGCATGTGGTCGCCGGCGGTGGTCAGCACCTCGAACTCCGCGGCGAACAGGTCATCCGCGTCGCGCAGATCGTCGAAGGGGGTGTCGTCGGCGCGGCCGGGCGCGCGGGGGCGGAACGATTCAATTTCCTCCGCCGCCGCAGTCGCCGCCTCAACCTCGCCCGCGCGCAGCAGCACGCGGGCGCGGAGTGCGGCCTGCTGCGCCGCGGTCGCGTCATCGCCCTGGTATTTCGGCGCGCGGCCTTCGCCGAGCACCTGGCCGCGCACCACCTCCGCCCGCAGCAGCTTGCGGAATTCCAGCACCGCCGGGTTGGGCTCCCGCAGCGCCGCCGCATCCAGCATGCGGTCGGCGCGCTCGGCTTCCCCGGCATAGAGCATCAGCTCCGCCAGCAGCCAGCGCGCATCCGAATCGGCCGGCGCGGCCTTCACCGCGGCGGTGGCGGCGGCCAGCGCCGCGGCCAGGTCGCCGGCATGGAAGGCATCCCCTGCGGTGGTCATTCTGGGCGTTTCCTCAGTTGGAAAATTCGCGCAGAGCCCAGCCTAGGCTGCCCTGCGCCGGAAAATGTTTCACGCCGCTGCGTCATGCCGCATTCCTGCGGGGGGCGAATTCGGTGGTCAGCCGGAAGGCCGCGCCCACCTCGTCCAGCTGGTGATGCGGGCGCAGATGCACGGTGCAGCCATAGACGCCGGGTTTGTCGCGCCGTTCGCGCACTTCCACCTTCGCATCCATCAGCGGATATTTCGCCGTGACCTCCGCCCCGCCGGAGCCAAGCCCGCTGACGAAGCGGTCCAGCCAGCGCTGCAATTCATACTCCACCTCCGGCGCCTCGCGGGAGGAACCCACCATGTCCCTCCCCATCAGCTTGATGCAATGCGCGAAACGGCTGACGCAGAGCAGGGTGTTGATCTGGGTGGACAGGCGCTGGTTCGCATCTGCGACGGCGCTGTTCATGCGGGGCGGGCGGTGCAGCGCGGGCAGCGCGCCGAAGCTCGCCTCGGCCAGCCCCTCCAGCGCCGAAAGCGGCACCAGGCGGCCATCGCTGATCTGGCGTTCCTGCTCATCCGTCAGCGCGAGATCGAGCGGCGCGCGCGGCGGCGGGCCGGGCGGGTCGGAGGGGAAGCGTTCATAGGGCAGGCCATCCAGCACGCCGCCGATCGCATCCTCCTGCGGCTCCGCCCCGCGCACCTCGCCGGGCCAGGCGTAGCGGTCGAAGGCGCGCACCGCGGCGGCGGCCAGCCCATAGACCGGCGTGGTCCAGACCCGCTGTTCGGCGCCCGCGGCATGGCCGCGATAGCGGAAGCGATCGACGCGGCTGCCATCATCCGGCCAGGGCGCGCGGCCCAGCACGCGCGGCAGCGCGACGCAAAGAAAGCGCATATCCTCCAGCGCCGCCGCATTGCGCCAGCGCGCATGTTCCGGGCCACCCAGCGCATCCGCCAGGTCGAAGGCCGGCGCCGCTTCCGCGAAGCTGTCGAGGCCGACCAGCGCCGGAGAGGCCGCGAATACGATGGGCGCGAAGGCCGCGGCCGCGATGGCGGCGAAGGCGGTCAGCGCGCCCACATCATCGGTCGGGTGGCCGGGTGCGGGCAGGTGGCGGATTTCGTAATCGGCCGCGATCAGGCCGAAGGGCTCGCCGCCGGCGATGCCGAATTCCCGCTCATAGATCGCCTTGAAGACCTGGCTCTGGTCGAATTCCACCGCGCGTTCCAGGTCCCGGCACAGCTCCGTCCAGCGCGCCGAGAGCAGTTTCAGCCGCACCTTGCCGCCGGCCGCCGGCAGCCGGTCCACCAGCCAGGCCAGGCCGCGCCAGGACCCTTCCAGTCGCCGCAGCCGGGCCGCATGCAGCACGGCATCGAGCTGCGCCGACAGCATCGCATCGAGCGCCGCGATATCGCGGTCCAGCGCGCCGCGCAGCGCCTCCGCCGGGAAGGGATCGCGGGCCAGCACCGCCAGCCGCGCTTCCCCGAACCAGCCACGAAGAAGCTGCGCGCTATCAACCTCGGCCAGCAACGCCGCCAGCCCCTCGGCCGCCGGATTGCGGCCGAGGAATCGCCCGGCCAGCACCGCATCGCGCAACGGCGTGGCCGGATCCATGGCTCAGGACTTCTGCGGAATCCGCGCGACCATCCGCATCGAGGTGGTGAGTTCCTCCATCTGCAACCACGGCCGCAGATGCGCCACTGCGTTGTAGACGCCGGGCTTGCCGGGCACTTCCTTCACCTCGATCTGCGCCTCGCGCAGCGGATACTTCGCGCGCGCTTCCTGGCCCGCGCCCTCCATCGGATTGACGAAATTCTGGATCCAGCGGTTGAGCCAGACCTCGCAATCGGATGCCTCCATGAAGGAGCCGATCTTGTCCCGCGCCATCACCTTCAGGTAGTGCGCGAAACGGCTCGTCGCCATCATGTAGGGCAGGCGGGCGGAGATGGCGGCATTCGCCGTCGCTTCCGGCCGGTCGTACTTCTTGGGCTTCTGCGCCGACTGCGAGCCGAAGAACACGGCATAGTCGGTGTTCTTGTAGTGGCACAAAGGCAGGAAGCCGAGGCCGGACAGCTCCGCCTCGCGCCGGTCGGTGATGCCGATCTCCGTCGGGCACTTCGCATCCGCATCGCCATCGTCACTGGTAAAGGTGTGGTTCGGCAAATTGGAGACCTTGCCGCCGCCCTCCGCGCCGCGGATCGCGGTGCAGAAGCCGTATTGCGCGAAGGCATCCGTCAGCCGCGCCGCCTTCACATAGGCCGCGTTCATCCAGCAATAGTCGTGGTGCCCCTGCGCCTGGGCCGAGCCATCGGCATTGCGCGGCGCCTCCTCATAGTCGAATTCCTCGATCGGCTTGGTCGCCGCGCCATAGGGCAGGCGGGCGATGACGCGCGGCATGACCAGGGCCACGAAGCGCGCATCCTCCGTCTCCCGGAAGGACCGCCACTTGGCGTATTCCTGCGTCTCGAAGATCTTTGCCAAGTCGCGCGGCTTCGACAGCTCGCGCCAGTCCTCGAAGCCGAACATGCCGGCGCCGACGCCGGAGATGAACGGCGCGAAGGCCCCGGCCGCGACGTTGGAGATCAGCCGCAGCGTCTCCACGTCATCCGGATGCGCGGTCCATTCATAGTCACCGACCAGCGCGCCATAGGGCTCGCCGCCCGGGGTGCCGAACTCATTCTCGTAGATCTTCTTGAACAGGCCGGACTGGTCGAACTCCACCGCGCGTTGCAGGTCGCGCGACAGGTCCTTCTTGCTGGCCTGCAACATGCGGATCTTGAGGCTGGTGCCGGTCTCGCTGTTCATCACCAGGTAGTTCAGCCCGCGCCAGGAGCCTTCGAGCTTGGTGAAGCGCGGATGGTGCATCACTTGGTTGAGCTGCTCGCTCACCTTGGCGTCGATCGCGGCGATGGCGCGGTCGAAGGTCTGGCTCAGGTTGCGGCTGAAGGTGACGGTGCCCTTCAGCGCTTCCTCGGTCAGCGCCTTGATCAGTTCCTGCGCCCGGTCGCGCTCGGTCTGCTTGGTGGCACCGATCACCTGGTCCAGCAGGCCGAGGCCGCCGTCTTCGGTGGTGGTTGAGGCACCGCCCGGTTGTGACTGCGTCGCGCTCATCGCTCAGCCCTCCTTCTTGTCGAGGCCAAGCTCGGCGGACAATGCGTCGAGCTTCGACTTGTCGTTCAGCACCTGCTCCAGCAGGCTTTCCAGCTCGTCGGAGCGATCCACCTTGCTCATCAGGTCGCGCAGCTTGGCGCGGGTTTCCAGCAGGGCCTTCAGCGCCGGCACCTGCTCGGCCACCTTCGCCGGCTCGAAATCCTCCATCGACTTGAATTTCAGGTTCACCGCCATCTGGCTGCCATCGCCGGCCAGGGTGTTGTCCACCTTCAGGTTCAGCCCGGGCGCGATGCGCGCCATGACGTCGTTGAAATTGTCCCGGTCGATCTGGACGAATTTCCGGTCGGCCAACGGCTTCAGCGGCTCCGTCGGGTCCCCGGCATAATCGCCCATCACGCCGACCACGAAGGGCAGTTCCCGCACGATGGCGGCGCCCTCGGTCTCGACTTCATAGGTGATGTGCACGCGCGGCTTGCGCACGCGCGCCAGCTTGTCATGGACGCTTGTCATGGCGTTTTCCATACCCTCGGGTTGAACGTACCGGTCTTGACCGTGTCGGGTCGCAGGTAATCGCGACCGAAGCCGTTGCCATGTCGGCAGATAACGCTTTCGGTGCCCGGCGCGTCAACCTTTGCGGGTGTGCGTCGTGCCGAAGGCGCGCCATGCTGGTGGCGTGCCGAGGGCGCGCCATGCTGGTGGCGCGGGCTCATTCCGAAAGCTCCTCCGGCCGGATGCCGAGGCGGGCCAGCAGGCCGTGCCGCGCCTCGGTGTCCGGCAGAACCTCGGCCAGCAATTCAGCCAGCGTCATCCGTCCGCGCCGCACCGCCTCATCCAGCGTATAGGACAGGGGCGAATGCGGTTCGGTGCGCCGAAAATATTCGGCGATGCGGCCCAGCTCCCGCAGCGCATCCTCCCGGCTCGCCAGCACGGCCGGGCCGCCGGGGGCTGCCACCGGCGCGGCGGCTGCCGTGCCGGCTGCCGGCGCCGGGGCGGCAGCGGCGGCCACCGGGGCCACCTCCGCCGGCGCGCCACCGAGGCTGCCCACCACCTCGATAATCCGGTCCAGCAGCCGCGTGACATTGCGGGTGGCGGGGGCCTCGCTGCCGAAGCGGTTGTCGGTGGCCTGCTCCATCGCCAGCCAGGTGTCGCGCGCCGTGGTGGCGGCCTGGCCGACGCCGCTCAGGAAGGCCCGGTCCATCCGCGCCTCGGCCTGCAGGGTCGCCAGTTCCGGCACGCCCGCCGCGCGCCGTGCGGCCAGGCGTTCCTCATTGACGATCCCGGCCGTCTCCTCCGCCTGGTCCCATTGGTAAAGGCCGAGCGGGGTGCCATCGGTGCGGCGGAACAGCGGCAGGCGGCGCAGCGGTTGCATCACCGTGCCGTCGCTGCCGCTGCCGGCGAGCCCGCCGATCGGCGCGGCGCGGGCATCCAGCCCATCCTCATCGGGCTGCGGAAAACCGGCATCCCAATACTGTTCGCAAAGCCCAGTAATGAGCTTTGCCCCGGCGGCGAGACCACCCAATCCCGCCTGGCGCACCAGCGCCTCCGTCAGCCAGGCCGCAACCTCGAAATCCTTGGAGCGCGTGGCCAGCGCTTCCTGTCCGATGCGCGCCACGTCGCGCCAGGCCTCCGCGGGCGGGCTTTCCGTGTCTCCCTCGCTGTCGCGCGCCCGTTCCTCGGCACGTGCCGCGGCGCGGGCATCACGCAGGCGCTGATAGGGCGAGGTGGGGGAGAAGTCGCCGCGCAGATCCGCCCCGGCGCCACCCTCGCCGGAGTCGAGCGGCGCCAGCAGCGCCTCCAGGTCGATTGGATCTTCGGACACCAGCCACTCCCTTGGTCGTCGCGTGCCGAAGCGAGGCTGCCCCGCAACCGCCACGCCATTCTGCCGCAGCTTCAAGTCGTCGCGATACCTCCAGGTGAGGATCATGAAACGCCACGAAACGTGGCGAAACACGTTCCACCCCCGTCGCTGGCATTGTGGACACCTGTGCTACCGCTGATTAGCCTGCGGCCTCGAAACGGCTTTCGCCATGCGAGGGCCCTTTCGTTAAGGCCCGGCGGTTAACGTCCGGTGCAGGACCCGAGGAGCGAACCGTCACATGGTGGCTGTGGACCTGAAATCCGTTGTCGGACGGCTGAGCGATATCTGCCGCCGGCAGGTGGAGGCGGCCGCCGGGCTGACACTTTCGCGCAGCCACTACAATGTGGAGATCGAGCATGTGCTGCTGAAGCTGGTCGAGACCAGCGGCAGCGACATCGCCCATATCCTCCGCAAGCTGGAGGTTGATGCCGGCAAGGTGGCCGCGGAGCTCACCAAGGCGCTCGACCGGCTTCGCACAGGCAATGCCCGCGCCCCGGCGCTGTCGCCCGATATCGTCGCCTGGCTGCGGGAAGCCTGGCTGATCGCCTCGCTCGAAGCCAATGTCTCCCGCATCCGCAGCGGCCACATGCTTGCGGCGATGCTGGCGGATGACGCGCTGGCGCGCACGCTGCGTGACAGTTCGCCGACACTCGCCGCCGTGCCCGCGGACCGCGTGCGCCGCAACCTGGCCGAGCTGACCAGCGGCAGCGAGGAAGCCACACAGGCCGAAGCGACGGCAACCGCGCCGGGCGCCGCACCGGCCGCCAGTGGCGCACCGCGCGGCGATGGCCCGCTGGAGCAATTCTGCACCGACCTGACGGCGCAGGCGAAGGCGGGAAAGATCGACCCGATCCTCGGCCGCGACGCGGAAATCCGCCAAATGGTGGATATCCTGACCCGCCGCCGGCAGAACAACCCGATCCTCACCGGCGAACCCGGCGTCGGCAAGACGGCGGTGGTGGAAGGCCTGGCGCTACGGATCGCGCAGGGTGACGTGCCGGCGGCGCTGCGCGGCGTGAAGCTGATGTCGCTCGACCTCGGCCTGTTGCAGGCCGGCGCGGGCGTGAAGGGCGAGTTCGAGAATCGCCTCAAGGGTGTCATCGACACGGTGAAGGCGTCACCGACGCCGATCGTCATGTTCATCGACGAGGCGCATACGCTGATCGGCGCCGGAGGCCAGGCCGGGCAGAACGATGCCGCGAACCTGCTGAAGCCGGCGCTTGCTCGCGGAGAATTGCGCTGCGTCGCCGCCACCACCTGGGCCGAGTACAAGAAGTATTTCGAGAAGGACGCGGCGCTGACCCGCCGCTTCCAGGTGGTGAAGGTGGATGAACCGTCGGAGCCGCTGGCCATGGCCATGCTGCGCGGCCTGGTCGCGACGCTGGAGAAGCATCACGGCGTCCGCATCCTGGACGAGGCGATCAGCGATGCGGTGAAGCTGTCGGCGCGCTTCATCCCCTCCCGCCAATTGCCGGACAAGGGCGTCTCGCTGCTGGATACCGCCTGCGCGCGCGTCTCGATGAGCCAGGCCTCCATCCCGGCGCCGATCGAGGATCGCACGCGGCGGCTGGAGATGATCGCGACCGAACTCGGCGCCGTCAGCCGCGAGAGCGCGACCGGCAGCGACCACGCCGCCCGCATCGCGGCGCTGGAGGCCGAGCGGGTGAAGGCGGAGGCTGAGCTTGGCGAGCTGAATGCGCGGTGGGAGGCTGAGAAAACCCTCGTCGCGAAGATCCGCGACCTGCGCCTGCAGGCCGAAACCGCGGCGCTGAACCTGACGCCGGAGGCACCCGCCACGGATGCCGGGCAGGTCCGCCAGGACCTCGCCGATGCGTCGAAGGAGTTGAAGGCGCTGCAAGGCGAAAATCCGCTGGTGCATCCGGTGGTCGACGGCCAGGCGGTGGCGGAGGTGGTGGCGACCTGGACCGGCATTCCGGTCGGCCGCATGGTGTCCGACGAGATCAGGACGGTGCTGAACCTGAAGCAGAAGCTGATGGAACGCGTCGTCGGCCAGGACCATGCGCTGGACGCCATCGCGCAGGCCATCCGCACCAGCCGCGCCGGCCTGACGGATCCCCGCAAGCCGATCGGCGTCTTCCTGATGGCCGGCACCTCCGGCGTCGGCAAGACGGAGACCGCGCTGGCGGTGGCGGATCTGCTGTATGGCGGGGAGCAGAACCTCACCGTCATCAACATGTCCGAGTTCAAGGAGGAGCATAAGGTCTCGCTCCTCATGGGCTCGCCGCCCGGCTATGTCGGTTATGGCGAAGGCGGCGTGCTGACGGAAGCGGTGCGCCGCCGTCCCTATTCCGTGGTCCTGCTCGATGAGATGGAGAAGGCGCATCCCGGCGTGCAGGATGTGTTCTACCAGGTCTTCGACAAGGGCCAGATGAAGGATGGCGAGGGGCGGGACATCGATTTCCGCAACTGCGTCATCATCATGACCAGCAATGCCGGTACCGACACCATCGCGAAGCTCTGCGCGGACCCCGACACGGCGCCAGACCCGGAGCCTTTGCGTGAGGCGCTGCAGCCCGATCTGCTGAAGGTGTTCAAGCCGGCCTTCCTCGGCCGCTGCAACACCGTCATCTACTACCCGCTGGCGGATGCGGTGCTGAAAAGCATCTGCATCCTGAAGCTGCGCAGCATCGGCCGGCGGATGGTCGAAAGCTATGGCGTGCCGCTGGAATTCGATGATGCTGTGCCGGAGACCATCGTCTCCCGCTGCCGCGAAGTGGAATCCGGCGCGCGCAACATCGACAACATCCTCAGCCGCACCCTGCTGCCGGAGCTTTCCGCCGGCATCCTGGAACGGCTCGCGGCGGGGGGTGAGATCAACCGGGTGCAGGTCGGCATCAATGATGCTGGCGGCTTCCGGTACGACCTCGGCTGATAGGCCCCGCCGCCGAGGCTGCTTGATTCGGGGAATGTTGGTCAACCACAGGCAAGGGACCGGACAATGGCGATCTTCATCAAATATGGCGACCTCGCGGGCGAGGCGACGGCGACGGGCTACGAAAAGTGGATGGAGGTGCAGAGCCTTCAGTGGGGCGTCGGCCGTGGCATCTCCTCCGGCGTCGGCGGTGGCTCCAAGCGCGAGGCGACGGCGCCGAGCGTGTCCGAGATCGTCGTGACCAAGACGATGGACGCGATCTCCCCGCTCATGCTGAAGGAAGCGATCGGCGGTGACGCGAAGACCGTGAAGATCGACCTGACGCAGACCGATTCCAGCGGCAAGCACATCGCCTACCAGAAGTATATCCTGACCAACACGCTGATCAGCGGCTACTCGCTGAGCAGCGGCGGCGATCGCCCCTCCGAATCGCTGTCCTTCAACTTCACCAAGGTGGACAGCGAGTATCTGAAGGTGGACGACAAGTTCAAGTCGACCACCACGGGCCACGTGATCTACGACATCTCCACCGCCAAGTCCGGCTGAGCCTTCGGGCCAGGCCCGCGCCTTGCGCCCCACCCGGCACGTCGCCGGGTGGGGTTTTTCGTGTCGGGTCAGGGCTGCGGCACGATGGCCAGCGGGAAGCTCCGCAGGTCGCGGCTGGCGCTGCGGAACACCGCATCCTGCCGGTGCTGCTTTTCGGCCGCCAGCTGCGGCACGCGGCGCATCACCCATTCGCCGAGCGCCAGCGCGCTGACCCGCCCCTCGCCATCCGCCGCCGCGCGGCCACCCAGTGCCTCCAGCACCGCGAAGGCGAAGACGCCGTTGCGGTCGTCATAGCTGTCCAGCGCCTCCTGCACCGAGGTGCTGGCGGCCAGCAGGAAGCGGCCGGTCTCATTCCCCAGCGCGGAGAGCTGGTCCATCGTCAATTGCCCGGCATGGCAGGTATCCAGCAGCAGCAGCCCATCCCGCGCGCGGATGCGGGCGATGGCGGCGACCAGCACGGAATCCTCGATCCCCTGGCGGCGCAGCGTGGCCCAGTCGCCGGTCGCCGTCGCATCCTGCGGCAGGAACAGGAAGCGCTGGTCCGGCTCCGTCCGCACGCCATGGACGCCGAGATACAGCACGAAGGTGTCCTGCGGCTGGGTCGTGCGCGCCAGATCCTCCAGCGCTGCCAGCACGCCGCGGCGGGTGGCCTGCGCGTCGCGCAGCACCGTCACCTGCACCTCGCGGAACAGCCCGCCGGCGCGGGCGCGCAGGGCGCGCGCCACGGCTTCCGCATCCGGCACGGCGAAGTTCAGGTTCAGCGCCGGGTTGGCGTAGCGGTTGATGCCGATGGCCAGCACCACCAGCCGTCCGGCTTCCGGCGGCGCCTGCGGCCCGGCGCGGCGCAGATCCAGTGCCGGGCCTTCCGCGAACAGGGTGCGGTCCTCCGCATACAGCCGTGTGGTGATGCGGTTGGGGCCGGGGTCCAGCGGCACCTCCGCCTGCAGTGCGCCGGCGCGCTGCTCGGGTTCGGCCCGCGCCGCGATCCGGTCATTCACCAGCACATCCAGCGGGCCGAGGCCGAGGCCGCGATCCGTGGTGGCGAAGCGCAGCCGCAGGGCCGTCGCGCCCTCCGGCAGGCTGCGGCTGTCCCAGGCCAGCTCCGTGCACCCGCTGGGCGTCACGGCGCAGGCCGATTCCGGCGCCAGAAGCGGCAGCCTGCCGACGCGGGCACGCAATTCGCCAAGCTGCGCCAGGCGCGCGCGGGCCGGCGCGCCATCACCCGCGATGCGCGCGCGCACCGCGGCCGGCGCATACAGCGCGCGATAGGCCTGCTGGAAACTGGCCCATTCCGGCGTCTGCGCGCGGCCGCCATTCAGATGCAGCCCGACCAGCTCCTGCCCCCCATTCGGCGCGTGGTCGAACAAGCCTTCCGGCGTCCACAGCACCCAGCGCTGCGATTCCGCATGGATGAACAGCGCCGCCTGTTCGGTGATGACCCCGCCGGCAATCCGCCACCAGCGCAGCGTGCCATCGCCCAGCGCGCCGATCGCGACATCGCCAGCCAGCGCCAGCCCCCAGATCGCCCCCGGCACCGGCAGGCTGGCGACCGCACGGCCGGAGGCGTTGAACAGCCGTAGATGGTTGTCCGTGCCGAGCAGCAACCCTGCATCGCCATCCAGCAGCGCCAGGCTGCGGGCGAACTCTCCCGCGCCGAGCGTCAGCAACGTGCGGCCGAGCCGTGGGCGGTTGGTGTCCCGCCAATCGGTCACCACCAGCCGCGCGCTCTCGGTCCGCGCCTGCGCGAAATCGCCGGCGGTGGCGGCGCCGAGATGGCCGGCCAGCGCATCGAACACCAGCGGCGCCGCGCCGCGGCGCAGCGCCACGCGCAGCCGCGTGCCATCGGCGGAGGCCGCCAGCCCGGCGCCGGTATTGCGGAAATCCGCCCCCGGCGGCCGCGGCGCGATCGCCAGGGCGCCATCCGGCGCCAGCATCCCCCAGCCCGGATCGGCCGCGGCGAAGGCCAGCCCGCCGCCCGGCAGCGGCAGCAGATGCGCGATGGCATCCCGCGCCGCCACCACATCGGTGAAGCCGCCGAGGCCGTAATCGCCCCAGCGGCGGATCAGGAATTCGCCCCCGGCGCGGCGGGCATAGCCGGCGGCATGCAGTTGCACGCCGCCGCTGCCATCCTGCGCCCAGGTCACCGCCGGCAGGCCCTCACCCTCCAGCCCCGACACATCCGGCGTGAAGACGGCGCGCAGATCGGTGCTGGCCAGCACCTCCACCTGCAGCCGATCCTCGAAGCCGAGTGCGATCAGCCCGCCATCCGGCGACCAGGCCAGCCCGAAGGGCCGCGCATGGGCCAGCGGCACGCGTTCCGCCAGCTTGCGGCCGCTGGCATCGTAGACGCGCAGCCTTCCATCGGCGCCGCTGGCCGCCAGCCTTTCGCCGCGCGGCTCGAAGGCCACCATGCGGGCGGGGCCCGTGAAGCCGGTATCCTCCCACAGCTGCGCGCCGGTCGTGGCGTTCCAGATCCGGATGCCGGCGCGCCCACCCAGCGCCGCGGCCAGCCGCGTGCCATCGGCCGACAGCGCCAGGTGCTGCACCGGCGCGGGCAAGCCGGGCAGGCGGGCCAGCATGCGGCCAGTTCCGGTATCGAACAGATAGATGGTGTAGCTGCGGTCCCACGCCGCGCCGGTCCAGCCGGCGACGAAGGCGCGCCTGCCATCCGGCGTCAGCGCCACGGCATACAGCTCACCCTCCGCCTCCGGGGCAATCGGCGGGCGCAGCACGGCGCGCAGCGTGCCCTCGGGCAAATCCCACAGCCGCAGCGTCTTGTCGTCCGAGACACTGGCCAGGATGCGGCCGGCCGCATCGGTCGCCAGCCGCGCCACGGGCGCGGTATGGGCCGCGGCCTCCACCCGCAGGAAGGGTTGCTGCGGCGGCTCCGGCACCTGCGCCCTGGCCTGCACAAGGACGGCCGGCGCGAGGATCGCGACCAGCCAGATCAGCAGCAGGCTGAGCCGGCGCATTTCAGCTTGCCAGTTCGAAGCCCTGGCCCTGCGCGGTCAGGCGTTCCGCGGTGCCGACGCTTTCGGCGAAATTGTCGCGCCGCGCGATGTTGCTGGCGGCCAGCGACCGCACATCGCCGCCCTCGGCCACGGCGGGGCGGGCTTCAAGGCGCCGCGCCTCGGGGAAGGATTGCGCCGCCGCATAGCCGCGCACGCCGGAGCTGGTCTCCACCTGGGCGAAGCCGTTGCGCGCCGGGCGCAGCGTCACCCGTTCCCGCGCCGGCAGCTGCGCCACTTCGGGGGAGGCCGCATCGGGGCGGAGATACAGCTTCACCGCGTCACGCGGTTGCGCCGGCACGGCGCGCGTTGGCTGCGCCGCGGCCTGCTTCACATCCGGCGCGATGCTGTCGATCGCCGTGTCGAACTGCGCGCCGCGGCTGGCGATCTGGCCGTTGATGGTCTGCGCCAGCTGGATGTCGCGCTGCGTGCGGGCGCGGATGTTGTCCATCGCCGCCGCCGCCTGCGGCCGGGCGAGGCGGCCGCTGCGCAGATCGGCGCGGATCTGTTCCGCGCTGCGGAAGCGGCAATCCATCAGCTGGTCGAAGGCGAATTGCGTGCGGTCGAGCTGCGCGTTCTCCGCCGCCAGGTCGCCCGCCACCGCCAGGTTGAGCGAGGCCTGGTCGGTCGCCTGCTGCTGGCGGGCGGAAAGGTAGCCCGCCGTGCCGCCCACCACGCCACCACCCACCGCGCCGATCGCGGCGCCGGCGGCGATGCCGCTGCCGCGCTGCCCGGTGGCCGCGGCCAGCAACCCGCCGATCAGCGCGCCGCTGACAGCACCGACGGCGGCACCGCGCAGGATGTCCTCGGCGAAGAAATTGCCGGTGCTGTCGAGCGCGACGAGCTGGGGCCGGCAGGCATCGCCATCATCGCCGCCGATCCGCGCCTCCCGCGTCGATACGCAGGCGGTCAGCATGGCGGCCGCGGTCAGCAGCGCCACGCCTCGCCGAAGCCTGCCGCGAACCGGGTCTGTCGGGGGGGCGGCGATGGGGGTGCGACGCGGCATGTCGGGCATTCCAGCGCAAGATTGGGAAAAGAAGCGTAACAGCGCCCCCGGTCTGCCGCCATCGGACAATTCGCCCTATGGTTGCGCGGGCGGCGCAACACTGTTGCGTCCTGTTGCATCGGGTGCCGCTGTTGCTTCCGTCGGAGGCGAAGCCTGTCTAAGCTGTCCTTTGGGCAAGGGTTCCGCGTTCCGGTTCGGGTTCAGGGCCGCTTCGGATTCCCAGGGGAGGACCTGACGGGCATGCAGCCTCCGCGACTACTCGGCATCAAGACGCATCTGCCCGACCGGGCGCTTCTGGTCGTGCGGCTGAACGTGACCGAGGAGGTGGGGGTCCCCTACACGATCGAGGCCGAGGTGCTGGGCGAGGACCCGGACCTGCTGCCCGAAAGCCTGCTGACCAAGGATCTCTGCGTCACCGTCACGCAGCATGGCGCATCGCCGCTGGTGCGGCACTTCCATGGCGTGGTGGTGGAATTCCAGCGCCTCGGCCCGGGGCCGGGCGGGCGCATGGCCTATCGGCTGGTGGCGGTGCCGAATCTCTGGCGTCTCGGCCTGCGCCGCAATTGCCGCATCTTCCAGGACAAGACGGTGCAGGAGGTGGTGAAGGCGGTGCTCGCCGATCACGGGCTGGCCGAGCCGAAATGGAGCATGCTGCCCGTCTTCTCGCCGATGCCCTACTGCACCCAGTTCAACGAGACCGACCTGCACTTCGTCTCCCGCCTGCTGGAGGAGCATGGGCTGACCTACAGCTTCGCGCACACCGCCTCCGGCCATGAGATGAACGTGGCCTACAGCGCGCAGGGCTTTCCCCAATATGTGGCGGAGAGCATGACCGCGGAACACGGCGCGCCGCAGCTCGACCATCTCGGCGGCTGGCGGCGCCTCAACCGCGCGCGCAGCGCTATGACCAAGCTGGACGACATGGACAGCGAAAGGTCGCGCCCCTCCGAAGTGCTGAATGCCACGCGCCAGACCCGCGCCTATCCCGAGGAAGCGCAGATGTGGTCGGCCGGCGAGGTGTTCCGGTGGCCCGGCGGCATGTCCACCCGCCCCGACCTTGAGAGCGGGGAGGTGCTGATGGGCGCGCAGGAGGCCGCGTCCGAGGAATACGGCGCCGATGCGCGCGACCCGCGCTTCAGCCCCGGCGTCCGCCTGTTCGTCGGCGTGAAGCGGGAGGATGGCAGCCTCAACAACAAGCAGTACCTGGTCACCGGCGTCCGCCACCAGGCCTCCGACACCTCCGGCCTCGCGGCCGGCGCCGGGCAGACCGAGCATTACGCTTCGCAGCTTCGCCTGGTGCTCGCCGCCCGCGTCTGGATGCCGCAGCCGCGCCACGAACGCCCGGTGATGCCGGGCATGCATTCGGCCAAGGTGACCGGCCCGAGCGGGGAGAAGATCCATCTCGACGAATTCGGCCGCGTGAAGGTGAAGTTCCGCTGGGACCGCGTGGCGAAGGAAGACGACAACGCCTCCATCTGGGTGCGCGTCATGCAGACCGCGGCCGGCGCCTGGGGCGGCACCTGGTTCCCGCCACGCGTGGGCGACGAGGTGCTGGTGGCCTTCCTCGATGGCGACCCGGACCGGCCGATCGTCGTCGGTTCAGTCTATGGCAAGGATTCCCCGCCACCCTTCAAGCCCGGCACCAACAAGGCGCAAAGCGGCATCCTGACGCGCAGCTACAAATCCGACAGCGCGGCGGATGCGAACATGCTGCGCTTCGAAGACAAGAAGGGCAGCGAGGACATCACGCTGCACGCGCAGAAGAACCTGACGGTGGAGGTCGAGAACGACGAAAAGACCACCATCGGCCACGACCAGACCCAGGTGGTGCAGAATGCCCGCACCGTCACGGTGAAGGATGCGGATGACACGCTGACGCTGGAGCAGGGCAATCGCACCGAGACCATCAAGATGGGCAATGACTCGCTCGCCATCGAGATGGGCAATCGCGACACGGTGCTGAAGATGGGCAATGACAGCACCCAGCTGAAGCTCGGCAACCTCACCGTCAAATGCGACCTCGGCGCCATCACGCTGGAGGCGATGCAATCGATCACGCTGAAGGTCGGGCAATCCTCACTGGTCCTGGACCAGACCGGCATCACGCTGAAGGGCATGCTGATCACCAGCGAGGCGCAGCTCGTGCACAAGGTGAAGGGCCTGATGGTGCAGGAGAAGGCGGATGCGCTGGTCCAGGTCGAGGGCGCCCTGGTGATGATCAACTGACATGACCGAGCCCCTTCCCAAGCTCGCCGCGCCGCTGCTGCCCCTGCTGCCCCGGCTGGAGCTCGACCCGCCGGCCATGGCCGCCATCGCCGGTGCCACCACCGCGGCGGAGGGCATCGCGAAGCTGGAAGCCGCCGGGCTGCGGAACGAGGCAGCCCGGCTCGCCGCCCATGCGCTGCCGAAGCGCGAAGCCGTGTGGTGGGGCTGCATGTGCGCCCGCGCGGTGCCCGACCCGGCGCTGACACCGGCCGATACCGCGGCGTTGCAGGCCGCCGAGGCCTGGGTCCGCAAGCCGGGTGATGACGGGCTGCGCCGTGCCGCGATGGAGGCGGCACAACGCACCGGCTTCCGGTCCCCCGAAGCCTGGGCCGCGGTGGGCGCCTTCTGGTCCGGCGGCAGCATGGCACCCGCCGGCCAGCCGGAAGTTCCGCCGCCGGATCACCTGACCGGGGTCGCCATCAGCGGTGGCGTGGTGCTGGCCGCCGTCCGCCTGCGCCCCGAACGGGCGCAGGAGAGGCTGGCGCGCTTCCTGATCTCGGCGCGCGACATCGCCGCCGGCGGCGCCGGGCGCATCGTGCCGGAAGAAGGCGCCCAGCCGGTGGGCGCCAAGATCGTGGAGGTGGGCTGATGCCAGGACCGCCGGCGTCCCGCATCACGGACATGCATGTCTGCCCGATGGTCACGCCCGGCGTGCCGCCGATTCCGCATGTCGGTGGGCCGGTGCTGATGGGCTCGCCCACCGTGCTGACCGGCAAGCTGCCGCAGGCGCGGATCACCGATACCTGCCTTTGTGTCGGCCCGCCGGACATCATCGTGAAGGGCAGCATGACGGTGCTGGTGAACAAGCTGCCGGCCGCGCGCATCGGCGATACCTGCGCGCATGGCGGCGCGCTGGTGATGGGCTTCCCCACCGTGCTGATCGGCGGCTGAGCCATGTCGGAAATCACCCTCTCCGTGCTGCGCTGTCCCGATGCCGTGACGCCCGGCCAGCGCCGCGCCACGGGCGGCGAGATCAGCCTGGGCCGCGCCGCGGAATGCGACTGGCCTTTGCAGGACCCGGACCGCGTGCTGTCGAAGCGGCATTGCGTGCTGGAGTATTTCGGCGGCGGCTGGCAGGTGCGGGACCTGTCGACCAACGGCACCTTCGTGAACCACGCTGATGCGCCGGTCGGCCGCGACCAGGTGCGCCCGCTGCATGATGGCGACCGGCTGCGGCTCGGCGCCTATGAGATCGAGGTGCGGATCGCGGAGGCCGCGGCGCAGCCGGGCTGGAACGCGCTTCCCGACCCCTTTGCGGATGCGCCTCCGAGCCAGGGCTTCGGCGCCGCCGCGCTGCCGGGTTTCGGCGCGCCCGCAAGCTCGGGCTTCAACGCGCCGCCGGGACAGGGCTTTGGCGCCCCTCCGGGGCAGGGCTTTGGCGCCCCTCCGGGGCAGGGTGGCGGCGGCCTGCTGCCGGATGATTTCGATCCCTTCGGCCCCGCTGAGCAACAAGGGCCGATGCCGGACCACGCGCCCTCCACCGCCGAAGCCTTCATGGTCCCGCCGAGCCTGCCTTCCGGCAGGGCGCTGATCCCCGACGATTGGGATCTGGGCCTGACGCCCAAGGCGCCGGCAACCCCGCCCCCCGCGCCACCACCCCCTTTGGCGCCAGCCGCGCCGCCTGTCCCGGACGACCCTCTTGCGTCCGCCGCCGCCAATCCATTCACCGCGCCAGCCGCGAACCCGTTTGCGCCACCCCCGGCGCCGCCGCCCCGCGACCCCTTTCTCGAAACCGGCGAAAGCGCCCGCCCGCCGCCCATCGCGGCACCCACACCTGCGCCGGCCACCCCCCCACCAGCCGCCGCGGCACCCGACAGCGCCGCTGCGCTGTCCGCGCTGCTGGCCGGCGCCGGCCTGCCGCCGCAGATGGCCGCCCAGATGGCGGCGCAGGACCCGGATGCGGCGCTGCGGGCCGCCGGCGCCGTGCTGCGCGCCGCCATCACCGGCATCCGCGCCCTGCTGATCGCGCGGGCCGATGTGAAGCGCGAATTCCGCATCGAGCAGACCATGCTGCGCGCCGCCAACAACAATCCGCTGAAATTCGCCGCCACCGAGGACCAGGCTCTCGCCGCGCTGCTCGACCCGCGCAGCCCGGCACTCGCCGCGGTGCAGGAAACGGTGGAGGATCTGACGGCGCATCAGGTGGCGACACTGGCCGCCACCCAGGCCGCCGCCCGCGCCTTGCTGGACCGCCTGGCGCCCGCCTCCATCGAAGCCGAGGACCCCGGCGGCGGATTGCTGCCCGGCGCCAGGGAGAAACGACTCTGGGAAGCTTATAAGCGCCGCCACGCGCTGCTGGCCGACCAGTTCGAGGATGATTTCGACAGCGCCTTCGGCAAGGCCTTCGCCCGGGCCTATGAACAAGCCACCACGCGGCGAGAGCGCTGAGGGATAACGAACGCAGATGGTCTGGCACGACAAGGTGGTCTGGCAGGAAGGCATGTTCCTCCGCGCGCAGCACTTCCAGCAGCAGGACCGGCACTTCGAGCATCTGCTCCAGGCGCGCACCGCGCCGCTGCGCGCGCATCCCTGGGGCGTCACCGAATTGTCGCTGGACCGCGATCTGCTGGCCGCCGGCCGCTTCGCCCTGTCCGGCGCCATGGGCGTGATGGAGGACGGCACCCCCTTTGCCATCCCCGGTACCGCCGACGCGCCGCTGCCGCTGGACCTGCCCGAAGGCACCCGCAACGCCGTGGTGTATCTCGCCCTGCCGCTGCGCCAGCCCGGCAGCCCGGAGGTCGCCAACCCCGATGCCGGCCCCGAGGCCGCCCGCGCCCGCCACACGCTGCGCGCCTTCGAGGCCTTCGACACCCATAGCGACAGCACCATGGCCGCCGAGCTCGGCATCGGCCGGCTGCGCATGCGCTACATGCTGGAGAGCGAGGAACGCGCCGGCTATGCCTGCCTCGGCCTCGCCCGGGTGGTGGAGGTGCAGGCGGATCGCCGCGTGGTGCTGGATGAACGCTTCATCCCGCCCTGCCTGCGCGTCTCCGCCGCCTCCGTGCTGAACAACCTGGTGGCCGAACTGGTGGGCATGCTCGGCCAGAGGGGGGAGGCGCTGGCCGCCCGCCTCGGCCAGCCCGGCGCGCGCGGCGTCGCCGATGTGGCGGATTTTCTGCTGTTGCAGACCATCAATCGCTGGCAGCCGCTGATCGCGCATTGGGCCGATGCCGGCAATCTGCATCCCGAGACGCTGTTCGCCGCGCTGGTGCAGGTGGCCGGCGAACTCGCCACCTTCACCGCGCCGGACAAGCGCGCCACCGCCTATCCCGCCTATAGGCACGATGACCTGCAGCGCAGCTTCGCGCCCGTGGTCGCCGATCTCCGCCGTTCGCTCTCGGCGGTGCTGGAGACCAATGCGGTGTCGATCCCGCTGCAGGACCGCAATTTCGGCGTCCGCGTCGGCGCCATCACCGACCGCAACCTGCTGCGCGCCAGCCAGTTCGTCCTGACCGTGGCTGCCGATGTCCCCGGCGAGCAAATCCGCCGAATTTTCCCGAACCAGGTGAAGATCGGCGCGGTCGAGCATATCCGCGAGCTGGTGAATGTGGCGCTGCCCGGCATTGCCGTGCGGCCGCTGCCGGTCGCCCCGCGGCAGATTCCCTTCAATGCCGGCGCCACCTATTTCGAGCTCGATAGGGGCAGTCCGCACTGGCAGCAGATGCAGACCTCGGGCGGCTTCGCCATCCATGTCTCCGGCGAATTCCCTGGGCTGCGCATGGAGCTCTGGGCGATCCGCGCATGAGCGACAATCCCTTCTCCGAACCCGACGACAATGACCGCACGGTGGTGCGCGGACCCGGTGGCGCGGTGCCCCCGCCGCCGCCCCGCGCCGCCGCGCCTGCGCAGCCCGCAGCCCCCATGCCAGCCGCGCCGCGCATGGCGGGCGAAGCGGAGGCGCTGCCGAAGGTCGGCCTGTCGCCGCTCGCCGCCGCCGCCGCGCCCTTGCTGGATCTGCTGGCCCGCCTAGGCGCCGGCCCGCAGGCCGCCCAGGTCGCGAACCCCGAGGAACTCCGCGAACGCGCCATGCGCGCACTCCGCGCCTTCGAGGCCGAGGCCCGCGCGCTGGAAGTCTCGCCCGACCAGCTTCGCGCCGCGCATTACGCGCTATGCGCCGCGCTGGATGATGTGGCGCTCGCAACCCCCTGGGGCCAGGCGAGCGGCTGGGCGACCCGTTCGCTGGTGTCCTCCTTCCACCAGGAAGTCCGCAGCGGCGAGCGATTCTTCGACCTGCTGACCGGCATGCAGAAGGACCCCGGCCGGTATCTGCCCGCGCTGGAGATCTGCTACCTGTGCCTCGCGCTTGGCTTCCAGGGCCGCTACCGCCTGGCGCCACGCGGCCATGCGGAGCTCGACCGCATCCGCGAAGGGCTGTTCCAGCTTCTGGTGCAGCTGCGCGGCAATTGGGAACGCGAATTGTCGCCGCGCTGGCGGGGCGTGGACGCGCCGCATCGTGGGCCGGGCCGGTCCATCCCCGCCTGGGTGGCGGGCGCCGTCGCCGTGGCGCTGCTCGCCTTCGGCTGGATCTTCGTCTCGGACCAGGTGAATGCGGCCGGCGATGGCTTGCAGGCCCGCCTCGCCAGCCTGCCGCCCGGCGCTCTGCCCGGCATCGACCGCACCGCGCCGCCGGTGCCGCCCGCGCCACCCCCGCCGCCGCCGCCCACCGCGCGGCCGGACCTGATCGAGCGCGTCCGCACCTTCCTGGCACCCGAGATCCAGCAGAACCTGGTGGTGGTGGATGGTGACGCGCAGCGCCTGACCATCCGCATCAAGGGCCGCGGCATGTTCGGCTCCGGCAGCGCCAATGTGGAATCCAACTTCCTGCCGCTGTTGAACCGCATCGCGGAGGCGATGGCGGAGGAACGCGGCCGCGTCGTGCTGTACGGCCACTCGGACAGCCAGCCGATCCGCACCGTGCGCTTCCCCTCCAACCATCACCTCTCGCTGGCCCGCGCCGAGGCCGCGATGCGCGTCATCGCCGCCGCCAGCGCCGACCCCGGCCGCTTCAGCGCCGTCGGGCGCGCCGATACGGAGCCGCTGGCCAGCAACGCCACCGCCGCCGGCCGCGAGGAAAACCGCCGCATCGAACTGGTGCTGACGCGTGGGGAGCCCCGCTGAGATGAAGGCCTTCCTCACCATCCCCGCCTTGGGCGGGTTGTTCGGCGCGCTGATCCTGGTGCCGGTGATCTGGCTGTTCGCCCCGGCGCTGCTCGGCATCGAGGCGCTGTGGCTGCTCGGCCTGCTCGCCGCCCTGCCGGTTCTGGTCTGGCTGGCCGTGATGCTCGTGGTGGTGCAGCGCCGCCGCAAGCGGGAAGCCGGGCTGATCGCGGGCGTCACCGCAGCCGATACCGGCGCCGCCAAGGACAAGGCGAATGCGGAAGCCGCAAGCGCCGAGGAACAGGCCGTCTCCGCCCGGCTGGCGGAGGCGCTGGGCGCCCTTAAGACCGCCGGCGGCGGCAAGGGCGGCTATCTGTATGAGCGGCCCTGGTACGTCATCATCGGCCCGCCCGGCTCCGGCAAGACCACCGCCATCGAGAATTCTGGCCTGAATTTTCCCCTGTCGGCCGGCCGGGTGAAGGGCGTCGGTGGCACGCGGAACTGCGATTGGTGGATCGCCGAGCAGGCCGTGCTGATCGACACCGCCGGCCGCTACACCACCCAGGATTCCGACGCGCAGGCGGACAAGGCCGGCTGGGAACGCTTTCTCGACCTGCTGAAGCGCCAGCGGCCGAAGCAGCCCTTGAACGGCGTGGTGGTCGCCTTCGGCGCCGACATGATCAGCCGGCTGGATGCGGCACAGCGGGATGCCCATGCCCAGACCGTGCGCAGCCGTATTCGCGAATTGGAACAAAAACTCGGCCAGCGCCTGCCGGTCTATTTCGTCGTCAGCAAGGCCGACCTCATCGTCGGCTTCTCCGAATTCTTCGACGACCTCGACAAGGAAACCCGCGCCCAGGTCTGGGGCGTCACCTTCCCCGAGGATGCCGGGCCGGACGGCCATGCGGCGAAGCTGCCCGCCGAATTCGCAGCCCTGACGCAGCGCCTGCAGGACCGGCTGCTGGAACGCCTGCAGGCCGAGCGCGGCCCGGAACAGCGCGCCCGCATCGGCGGCTTCCCGGCGCAGTTCGCCTCCCTCGAAGCGCCCTTGCAGGCCTTCGTCACCGCGGCCTTTGGCGGATCGAAGCTGGACCCCGCGCCCTTCCTGCGCGGCATCTACTTCACCTCCGGCACCCAGGAAGGCACGCCGATCGACCGGCTGACCGGGGCACTGTCCCGCGCCTTCGGCCTTGATCCGCGCCGCCCGGCATCCGTCATGGGCCAGAAGGGGCGCAGCTACTTCCTCGGCCGGCTGCTGCGGGATGTGGTGTTCGGCGAGGCAAGGCTGGCCGCGCGGGACCGTGGCCAGGCCAGGCGCGGCCGCCTCGTGCAGGCCGGCGCCTGGGCTGCGGCGCTGCTGCTGCTGATCGGCGGCGGCGCCTGGGGCTATGCGGCGCTGGATGCCGAAGCCACGCGCCGCGCCAATCTGGAAGCCGCAATCGCCCGCGCTGAACAGGCCGCGCAGGGCCTGCCGCTGGACCGCATCACCGCGGAAGACGAACTGCTGCGCGTTATCCCCTACCTGGATGCCACCCGCGCCTTGCCGGATGCCGCCCGCGCCGATGGCGCCGGAATCGGGCTGAGCCAGGAGGCGAAGCTGGTGGAAGCCGCCGGCCTCTCCTACGAACACGCGCTGGACCGCGTGCTGCTGCCGCGTCTGCTGGCAAGGCTGGAGAACCAGATCCGCGCCGGCATGCAGCGCCCCGAATTCCTGTATGAGGCGACGCGCATCTACCTGATGCTCGGCCGCGCCGGCCCGATGGACCGCGCGCTGGTGCAGGAATGGATGACGCTGGACTGGCAGCAGGCCTTTCCGGGCGCGGTCGGCACGCCGACGCGGGATGCGCTGGGCCGCCATCTGACCGCGCTGCTCGCCACCGATTTCAGCCGCTACGCGCTGGATGGCGCGCTGGTGGACCAGGCGCGTCGCATCTTCTCCCGCCTGCCGATGGCGGAACGCATCTACAGCCGCCTGCGGACCGCGGCCAACGCCACGCCGCCCTGGAAGCCGGGCGATGCGATGGGGGTTGCCGGCCAGCGCTGGTTCGCCACCGCCTCCGGCCGCCCCATCGCGGAACTCGCCGTGCCCGGCCTGTTCACGGTGGATGGGCTGCACAAGGCGCTGCTGCCACAACTGCCGCGCGCCATTCTGGAAGCGGCCTCCGAAAGCTGGGTGCTGGGGCCGGAGGCGGCGACGGCCCTGGCCGGCGATCCGCGCCAGCTCGAAGCCGCGGTGCTGCGCCTGTATGCGGAGGATTACGCCCGCGCCTGGCAGGCCATGCTGGCCGACCTCGTGCTGCCGCCCTTCCGCGACCTGCCCCAGGCGGCGGAGGCACTGAACCTGCTCGGCGCGCCCAATTCGCCGCTGCGCGACGTGCTGCGCGGCGCCGCCCGCCAGCTTTCCCCCGGCACGCCGCCCGAGAGCCCGGCCGCCGCCGCCACCGAGGCCGCCCAGGCCGCCGCCGCGACAACCAGCCGCCTCGCCGCCGCCGTCGGCGCCGCCCTGCAGCCTTCCTCTGCCGCCCCGGTCGCCACCATCGTGGAGGAACGCTTCAAGCCGCTGAGGGAGGTGGCGGGCCAGCCGCTGGACGCCATCCTGGCCATCGTGAACGAGCTGTATGTGCAGGTGGCGCGCGTGGTGTCCTCGCCCCCCGGCACCGTCATCCCGCCCAGCATCGGCCTCGACCCCGGCCAGCGCCTGGCGGCGGAGGCGCAGCGCGCGCCCGAACCGCTCTCCCGCTGGCTGAACACCCTGTCGCTGTCCACCGCCACCGCCCGCAGCGGCGGCGCGCGCGCCGCCATCGCGGCGGCCGGTGGTGCCGCGCTGGCGCCGTTCTGCCGCGGGCTTGAAACGCGCTTCCCGTTCCGCCAGACCATCTCGGCGGCGGATACGCCCTATGATGATTTCGTCCGGCTGTTCGGCCCGGGCGGCGTCTTCGACCAGTTCTTCGCCCAGCACCTCCGCAACTTCGTCGACACCACCCAGCGCCCCTGGCGCCCTGTGGCCGCCGATGGGCTGGTGCCGCCCGTCACCCCCGCCGACCTGCTGCAATTCCAGCGCGCCGCCGCGATCCGCGACGCCTTCTGGCCGGCAGGTGCCGCCGGTGCGGCGATGGGTCTGCGCTTCGAGCTGGTGCCGCTCGGCATCGACCCCGGCGCCACCGGCGCGGTGCTGGAGGTGGAGGGCAACCGCGTGGTGCTGGCCGGCGAAAGCGCCACCAGTCGCCCCATCCCGATGCAATGGCCGGCGCGCGGCGGCATCACCCTGACCTTCGACCCGCCCAGCTCCGCCGGGCCGCTGGCCACGGATGGCGCCTGGGCGGCGATGCGCCTGGTCTCCCGCGGCCGGCTGACCACCACCCGCGCGGCGGACCGGCTGCGCCTGACCCTGCAACAGGGCGAGCGCCGGGCGGAGTTCGAGCTGCGCGCCTCCTCCATCGTGCATCCCTTCGCGCTGCGCGAATTGCAGGAATTCCGCTGCCCGGCTTTGGCACCATGACCCGGCCGGGCGCCTGAGATGCCCACCGGCCTCCTCGGCAAGCTGCCGGCGCATGGCGATTTCCTGCGGCGGGTACTGCCGGAGGATTTCGCCCTGCCCTGGGACGAATGGCTCCAGGACGGGCTCTCCGCCTTGCGCGACGATCTCGGCGAGACGGATTTTGCCGCCGCCTGGGAAGCCGCCCCGGCCTGGCGCTTCCTGCTGCCCGCCGGGGCCTGCGGCGCGTCCCGCGTCGCCGGGGTGATCCTGGCGAGCGAGGATCTGGTCGGCCGCCGCTTCCCGCTCACCCTGGCGGCCCTGCTGCCGGACCACGCCCCACCCCCCGCCGAGGCGTGGTTCGACGCGCTGCACGCCGCCGGCCAGCAGGCCCGCGCGCTCGGCCAGGATGCCGATACGCTGCTCGCCGCCCTGCCCGAACCCTGGGCCGAGGGTGTCGCGCCCGAGGAGGGCTGGTGGCTGACGCCCGACCATCATTGGCCGCTGCCGGCGCTGCCGCCGCCCATGCTGTTCCGCGTGCTGCTGGAGGGCGGGGGATGAAGGGCGCATTGACCAGCGAGGCCGCCACCCACCCCGGCGCGGTGCGCAGCCGCAACGAGGATGCCTTGCTGGACCGCCCCGATGTCGGGCTATGGGCGGTGGCGGATGGCGCGGGCGGCCATGGCGCGGGCGATGTCGCCTCCGCCGCCGCCATCGCCGCCTTGCAGGACCTGCCGCCTGCGCTCTCGGCCGCGGAAATGCTGGCCCAGGTACGGCTGCGGCTCACCGCCGTGCATGCCGAATTGCAGCGCCAGGCGCAGCAGGCCGGGCCGGGCCGGATGATCGCGACGACCCTGGTGGTGCTGCTGGCGCGCGGCGGGCATTTCGCCTGCCTCTGGGCCGGCGACAGCCGCATCTACCTGCTGCGCGACGGCGCCTTCACCCGCCTGACCCGCGACCACAGCCTGGTGCAGGACCTGGTGGACCAGGGCGTGCTGCGGGAGGAGGAGGCCGAGTCCCACCCCCAGGCCAACATCATCACCCGCGCCGTGGGCGCGGTCGGGGAACTGGAGCTGGACAAGACCAGCGCCCGCCTGGCGCCGGGCGACCTGTTCCTGCTGTGCAGCGATGGCCTGTTCAAGGCGGTGCCGGAGGCCGAGATCGGCCGCATGCTGGCTGATGGTTTTGGCGCGCAGGTGCTGGTGCAGGCGGCCCTGGCCAATGGCGCGCGGGACAATGTGACGGCCATCACCGTCCGCGCCTGATGTCTTGCCCTCAGGCGCCGGGCGCGGCCTCCGGCCGCTTGGCTGGCGAGAGAGACCGCCGACCGCCACAGCCGAGGCGCTCATGCGCGTGCTACAGCGCGATCTGCCCATCCCCCAGCACGGCCTTGTAGCGCGCGATTTCCAGCGTCAGGAAGTCGCGGAACTCCGCCCCGCGCCGGCTGGCCGGAATCGACCCGCCGGTGGTCAGGATGCGCTGGAAGGCGGGGGCGTGCATCGCCTGGTCGGACGCCGCGCTGAGCTTCGCCACCACCTCCGCCGGCAGCCCGGCCGGGCCGAAAATGCCGACCCAGCTCTGTGCGTCGATATCGCCATAGCCCTGTTCCTGCAGCGTCGTCAGGTCGGGCAGCGGGCCAATGCGGGCCAGCGTGCCGGCGGCCAGCGGGCGCAGCCGGCCATCGATGATCATCTGGCCGACCGTGTTGATGCCCTCGATCGTCATGTCCACCCGCCCGGCGATGAGGTCCGCCATGGCCGGCGCGCTGCCGCGATAGGGCACATGGGTGAACTCCACCCCGGCCCGCTGCGCCAGCATGGAACAGGCGATGTGATGCACCGATCCGATGCCGGCGGAGCAATAGGAAATCGCCCCCGGCCGCACCCGTGCCGCCTCGATCAACTCCGCCGTGCTGCGGAAGGGGGACGCCGCAGGCACCACCAGCAGATGCGGGTGCACGGCCAGCTGCGCCACCGCCGTCAGGTCCTTCAGCGGGTCATAGGGCAGGTTGGAGAACAGCGCGGCGGCCACCGCATTCGGCGTGGAATGGCCGAGCAGCAGCACGGACCCATCCGCCGGCGCCTTCACCACCGCATCGGCGGCAATGGTGCCGGAGGCGCCGGAGCGGTTCTCCACCACGAAATTCTGGCCAAGGATGGCGGTGTATTGCTCCGCGATCGCGCGGGCGACGATGTCGGTGAAGCCGCCGGGCGCGAAGCCCACCAGCATGCGGACCGGCCGGCTGGGCCAGGCGCCCTGGGCATGAACCGCCGGGGCGGCGAGAAGGCTGAGGGCGGCGGCGCCAAGCGCGCGACGTGTGGGCATCTGGGATACTCCTGATGCCCTAAGCCTATCCCCGGTCGCTGCGGCGCAGCAACCGGGGTTTCGTATCGTTCAGCCGCCGAAGGCGTTCAGCCCGGTCTGGGCGCGGCCGAGGATCAGCGCATGGACGTCATGCGTGCCCTCGTACGTGTTCACCGTCTCCAGGTTCATGACGTGGCGGATCACGTGATACTCGTCGACGATCCCGTTGCCGCCATGCATGTCCCGCGACATGCGCGCGATATCCAGCGACTTGCCGCAATTGTTGCGCTTGACCAGGGAGATCATCTCCGGCGCGACCTTGTGCTCGTCGAACAGCCGGCCGACGCGCAGCACGGCGTGCAGGCCCAGCGTGATCTCGGTCTGCATGTCCGCCAGCTTCTTCTGCACCAGCTGCGTCTGCGCCAGCGGCCGGCCGAACATCTTGCGCTCCAGCGTGTAGGTCCGCGCCGCATGCCAGCAGAACTCGGCCGCGCCCAGCGCGCCCCAGGCGATGCCATACCGGGCACGATTGAGGCAGGAGAAGGGGCCGGCAAGAGACTTCACGCCCGGGAGCTTGTTCTCCTCCGGCACGAAGACCTCATCCATCATGATCATGCCGGTGACGGAGGCGCGGAGGCTGAACTTGCCCTCGATCTTCGGGAAGGTCAGGCCCTTCATGCCGCGCTCCAGCAGGAAGCCGCGCAGGATGCCCTCATCGTCCTTGGCCCAGACCACCGCGACATCGGCGATCGGGGAGTTGGTGATCCAGGTCTTGGAACCGCTGATCAGGTAGCCGCCATCCACCTTCTTGGCGCGGGTGCGCATGGAGGACGGGTCGGACCCCGCATCCGGCTCCGTCAGCCCGAAGCAGCCGACCCATTCGCCGGTGCGCAGCTTCGGCAGGAACTTCTGCTTCTGCTCCTCCGACCCGAAGGCATGGATCGGATACATGACCAGGGAGGACTGCACGGAGAATGCCGAACGGTATCCAGAATCGACCCGCTCCACTTCGCGGGAGATCAGGCCATAGGACACATAATTCACGCCGGCGCAGCCATAGCCATCCAGCGTCGCGCCCAGAAAGCCCATCTCGCCGAACTCGTTCATGATCTCCCGGTCGAAACTCTCGTTCCGGTTGGCCATGAGCACGCGCGGCATCAGCTTTTCCTGGCAGAAGTCGCGCGCCGCATCGCGGATCATGCGCTCGTCTTCCGACAGCTCCTGGTCGAGCAGCAGGGGATCGTCCCAGATGAAGCTGGACTTGCCGGACTTCTTCGCGGTGCCCTGGGCCTCGATCGGAGCGCCTGCGCTATTGGGAACCGGGGTGACGACGTTCATGGCTTCCTCCTGGCGGGCGGCCTCGTATCCGGCAAAGCCAGGGTAAGGGCCCGAAATACGACACGCCGGGGTGCGAACACCCCGCTCACTCAATCTGGCGCGGCCCCCGCCATCCGGCAACCGCGCGACAACCAATTCACGGCGAGCGGATCAGGCGGCCTCGGCATCCGAGCCCGGATCGCGCCGCGGCTTCGGCACGCTCAGCAGCATGAAGGCCGGCACCGTATCGCCGAAACCGAGGGGGGAGGGACCAGCCTCCCGGTCCTCGCGGCGCTCGCGGCGGAATTCCTCGCGGCGTGCCTCCAGCGATTGCGGTTCCTCCCGCTTCGTGTCCCGGCGTGGGCCACGATCCTCGCGCGGCGCGCGTGCCTCCTCCCGCGGGGGACGAGCCTCCTCGCGCGGCGGGCGCACCTCGTCGCGCGGCGGGCGCGCCTCATCCCGCGGCGGTCGTGCATCACGGCGCGGCGCGCGATCCTCCCGCGGCGGACGCTCGGCCCGCACGGCTTCCTCGGCACGCGGCGGCGGCGCATCGCGGCGCGGCGCCTCGCCCCGGCTGGCATCGCGGCCGCGGCCTCGGCCCTTGCCGGCATCGCGGCCACCGGCCTCGCGCCCACCCGGCGCGGCACGGCCGCCACGGCCACGCTTGGCCTTGGCGCCTTCCTCGATCTCCTCGGCCGTCACCGGCTCCAGGCCCGGGATTTCCATGCGCGGGATCGGCTTGCCGGTCAGGCGCTCGATCGCGGCGACGGATTTCGCATCCTCCGGCACCGCCAGGGAATAGGCCTTGCCCTCACGCCCCGCACGGCCGGTGCGGCCGATGCGATGCACATAGTCCTCAGCATGGAAGGGCACGTCGAAGTTGAAGACGTGGCTGAGCCCGCCGATGTCGAGGCCGCGGGCGGCGACGTCGCTGCACACCAGCATCTGGATCTCATTCGCCTTGAAGCGATTGAGCGTCGCGAAGCGCACCGACTGCTCCAGGTCGCCATGCAGGGCGCCGACGGAGAAGCCGTGCTTCTTCAGCGACTTGTACAGCACGTCGACCTCAACCTTGCGGTTGCAGAAGATCAGCGCGTTCTGCACATCTTCCTTGTTCAGCAGCTGGCGCAGCGCCTCCCGCTTCTCATGTTCCCGCACCCAGACCAGGCCCGTGGTGATGGTGGAGGCGACGGTCGCGGGGGCGGAGACGGTGATCTCGCGCGGGTTCTGCAGGAAGGCATCCGCCAGGCGCCGGATCTCGGGCGCCATGGTGGCGGAGAAGAACATCGTCTGCCGGATCTTCGGCAGCATGGAGACGATGCGCTCCACATCCGGGATGAAGCCCATGTCCAGCATGCGGTCGGCCTCGTCGATGACGAGCACCTTGCAATCCGCCAGCAGGATGCGGCCGCGATCGAACAGGTCGAGCAGCCGGCCCGGGGTTGCGATCAGCACGTCCACGCCCTTTTCGAGCACGTCGCGCTGGTCGTTCATGCTCTCGCCGCCGATCAGCAGGGCATGGTTCAGGTTCAGGTGCTTGCCGTACTTCACGAAGTTCTCGGCAACCTGCAACGCCAGCTCGCGCGTCGGCTCCAGGATCAGGCTGCGCGGCATGCGCGCCTTCGCCCGCGACCCGGCCAGGATGTCGAGCATCGGCAGGGTGAAGCCGGCGGTCTTGCCGGTGCCGGTCTGCGCGCAGCCCAGCACGTCCCGGCCCATCAGGACGATCGGGATCGCCTGTTCCTGGATCGGCGTGGGGTGCAGGTAGCCTGTCTCGGCCACGGCGCGCAGAATCGGCTCGGACAGGCCGAGATCGGCGAAGGTGGTGCGCGGCGGTTCTTCCGCGGCCCAGCTCGCGGCTTCCTCGGCCGCATCCTTGGCGGCTTCGGCCTCGGCCTGGGTCGGCTCGGGCGTTTCCGCGACGGGCTCGGTCACCGGCTCCTCGGCCAGCGGCGCTTCGGTCAACGGCGATACCGTTGCCGCAACCGTCTCGGCGACAGGCTCCGGCGCCCCGGCGACGGGCTCCGCTGCCGGTTCGGCGGCTGGCGCCTCCGCGAGCAGGGGGGCTTCCGCCTTGGGTGCGGCGGCCTTGCGTGTCGTGGCCTTGCGCGCGGGGGCG
>NZ_JAUYTS010000115.1 GCF_030695085.1 Falsiroseomonas sp.
CGGGTGTGCTCGGCCAGCAGGCGGTACTGCGACTCGCTGCTGCGCAGGCTGCGCAGCAGGCGCCGTCGCTCCGCCATCATCAGGCCAAGCGGCAGTGCCAGCATGCAGGCGGCCAGCACGTACACCTGCGGCAGCAGGCGGTGGGCGAAGGCATGCGTCTCGCCCACCAGCTGGAACGGCCCCAACTGCAGGATCGAAGCCGCGCCGGAGGCCACGCCAATGCTGAGCACGCCGACCACCGCCCCGGACACACCATGGCGAAAGGACATCCAGGCCAGCGGCAGAAAGGGCAGGAACAGCAGCGGATAGGTCGACTGCGCCAACACCAGCAGCAAGACGCCGAGCAAGGCGCTCCAGGTCAGCACGAAACTGGCGCGACCTCCGCGCCGACCGAACAGCCGGCCGCGCTGGCCGATCGCGAATGCGACCAGGCCGGCGGTGATCACCAGGCCCAGCAGATGCGCGCTGAAGATCGCGGTCGCGGTAGACCATGCACCCAAGGGGCGCTGATCGATCAGGCCCAGGCCCAAGCTGGTGGCGACCGCAGTGAACAGACTCGCCGCCGAACTGAAGGCGGCCGCCAGACCGGCATTGCCCAGCAGCGCCGCAGGCTCTGAAAGTGGCCGACCGTAGCGACGCACTCCGTAGACCACCAGTGCGATTTCTGCGAGGTTGAAAGCGCTGACCAGCGCGGCGCGCAGCAGGGGCTCATCGGCCAACAGGCGCGGCACCACCAGGGCTGCGCCAAGCGCAAGCCAGAGCCATGCCGGCGGAGCATGCCGCAGCCACACCAGCAATCCGACCGCGAAACCGTTGCTGAGCCAGACCAGCGCGATGCCGCCCTCCAACCGGCTTAGCGCCAGCGACAGCAGGGACAGCGCCAGCACGCCCGCGACCAGCGCGGAGGCAAAGCCCGCGGAGGCAGACAGGGCTGGACGCGTGAAGGCCGCGGAATGGGGCATGAGAAATCGGGTTCGGCGGGGGCCGGTCTGGGCCCGATTCTGTCCTGCAAATTGCGGACCGTGCGGGGGCGAGGTTCGCAGAATGCGCCGCAGCGGCGTTGCGTCAATCCACTGAGCGCGAAGCCTGCACGCGACCGGTGGGTGTGTGGCACTCGCCGCCCGAGGACGCGAAGAAGCGCGCCCAGTCGAGCCTGTTGCGTGTCATCTCGCGTGCCTTCTGAGCGGCCCGATCGCCAAGGACTGCGATCACCGCGGCTTGTGCGCCGCAGCATGCACGCCTAGACTGCGCGCCCGCGCCGCGTGTGTTCGCCGCC
>NZ_JAUYTS010000223.1 GCF_030695085.1 Falsiroseomonas sp.
TCCAAGGGGCCACTGCCCCTTGGCAGGGGGTGCAGGGGGACAGCGTCCCCCTGCAATCGCCCGCACGCCCCTCCCTCAACGCAGCTCCCGCGCGATCACGGCCAGGGCGGCGGAGGAGATGGTGACCTGGCTCAGCACCTGGGTCAGGTCACGGATGAAGCCCCAGGTTTCGTAGGGGGAGGGGTCTTGGGGGACGACGACGAGGCTGCCGGGGGGGATGGGGGGGCCGCCGGCCTGCCAGCCGGACAGGCCTGCGGGGGCGGCCTGTCCGTTCGGCAGCACGACGAAGGCGCGGGCGCTGTCGGCGAAGCGTTGGGCGCCGCCGGCGGCGCGGGCGTAGTCGCTGGCGCGCCAGCCGGAGCGGAATTGCAGGCTGCCCGGGTTCAGCACGGCGCCGACGACGGTGACTTCGTTGGGGCGTTTCGGGATGACGATCAGGTCGCCTGGTTCCAGCAGCACGTCGCGGTCCGGGTGGGCGGCGAGTTGCACGGGGTCTGCCTCCACCACCATGCGGCCCGCGGCCTGCGCCTGGCGGAGCGAGGCGGCGAGTTCGCGCCCGGCGGAGATGGCGCTGCCCACATCCACGCCCTGGGCGCGCCCACCCGCCACCGCCTGCCCGGCGGCGACCTGGACGAGCGAGGTTTCGAGGTCTCGTGCGGCACGCGCGAAGCCTTCCTGCTGGCGGCGGCGCACGCTGTCGCGGGTGAAGACGGCGCCGTAGGGGTAGGCCTGCGGGGTCAGGCCGCCGGCGCGGGCCAGCAATTCGGACAGGCGCTCGCCGCGGCGGATGTCGTAGCTGCCGGGGCGCACGGCTTCGCCGGCCAGCACCACCGGCCCGCTTTCGCGGTCGGAGAAGCCGCGCGGCACCCGCAGCACGTCGCGCGGTGAAAGCCGCACCGCCCGGAAGTTGCGGGACCGCAGGTCCAGCAGAAGGCGGGTCAGCGGCTGCGCGCCGGCCTGGTCCACAGGCTCGCGTGCCAGTTCCACCGCGGACAGGTCGGCGCCATCGGTGGCGCCGCCGGCGGCCGCCAGCAGCAGGTCCAGCCCGGTATCGTCGAGCAGCGGGAACAGGCCGGGCTGGCGCACCTCGCCGCTGAGCAACACGGCCGCATCCAGCAGGAAGCCCAGAAGCTGCGGGTAGTCGAGGAACAGCTGCGGGCAGGCCGGCGCCCCGATATCCGGGAAGCCGGCGCCGCGGGCATGGGCGAAGCGGGCGGGGGCGCTGCGGCTGGCGATGGCGAGCTGGGTCAGCGCCGCGCAGGCCGTCTCCTCCGGCGCTTCGCCACGCAGCGCGCGTTGCACCGGCGGGCTGGCGAGCCAGGCGATGTCGCTGTTGGCCAGCACGATCACCTCATCGCCCTCGGCCAGCGGCAGGTCCGTGGTGCCGTCCAGGGTGCGGGCCAGGTCGAAGGGCACGAAGTGGCGGCCGCGCGTCGCGGGGTCCAGCCGCAGGATGACGGACAGGCGCGGATAGGGGTCCGGCCGCACCAGCCGGGCGTCGCGCAGCAGCGATCGCAGCGTGGCGCCGCCGCGGCCGATGGCGCGGGTGACGGGGGCGGAGACGTGGCCGGCCAGGCGCAGCTGGTTCGCCACCACATCGGCGCCGGGCTGCACCAGCACGCTGTCGCCGCGGCGCACGGCATCGCGCGGGCCGATCTCGGCGAAGCTGCGGCCGCCGCCGGCCTCCGTGCCCTGCACCAGGAAGCGGTTGCCGGCTGGCCGCAGCGGGTCCCCGGCCAGGCGCAGCAGGGTGGCAAGCGGCGCGCTGGTGGCGCGGGCGGGCAGTTCGTAGATCCCCGGCCGCGTCACCTGCCCGGCCACCGCCACCACGCTGCCCAGGGGAGGCACGATGATGCGTTCGCCTTCGCGCAGCGCCAGGTCCACCTCCGCGCCCTCTCCGGTGATGACGGCGTAGAGGTCGATGGTGCGGCGGCCCTGCGGGCCTTCGACGCGGATGGCGCGCAGGCTGCCGGTGCGGCGTGGCCCGCCGGCCTGCATCAGCGCATCGAGCACGGAGGACAGGGCCGTCACGGTCTGCATGCCCGGCCGCTGCACCTCGCCGGCCACGAAGATGGCGATCTGCCGCACCTGGCCCACGGACAGGAAGGCCTCGGTGCCCGGCATGTCCCGCGCGACGCGGGCTTCGAGGTCGGCGCGCAGCGCGCCGAGGGTGCGGCCGGCGGCGGGAATCGGCGGCAGGTCCGGGGTCAGGATGGTGCCGTCGCGCTGCACCCGCAGGTTGAGCGTGGCGCGGGTGCGGCCGCGCAGCGCCAGGACCAGCTCATCCTCCCGGCCGATCAGGTAGTTCTCGGGCAGGGCGCCGGATTGGCTGGGCGCGCGGCTGGTGCTGCTGAAGCTGTCATAGCCGAATTGCCGCAGCGCCATGCCGAGGCGTTCGGCGAAGAAGATCTCGGTATGGGACAGTGGCTCCGCTGCCGGCGCGACAAGCTGTGCCCCGGCGGCACCCCCGGCCGGGGAGGGCGCCAGCGCCGGGCCGGGCGGGTTGGGGAAGGCGGGTGCGCTGGGTGCTGGAAGCGGGCCGCCGGCGGGGCGACCGGCGGCGGCATCCCGCAGGCGTTGCAGGATGTCCTGCTGCGCGGCGTCCGGCAGGCTCGGGACCAGCAGCCCGCCAGGCAGCAGCGAGGGCAGGGATGGTGGCGCGAGCGCGGCGCCCTCGGAGCCTGGGCCGGAGAATTGCGCGCGCGCGGGTGCGGCGGCTGCCAGCAGGCCGAGCAGCAGGCCGAATCGGCCACAAAACTTCAACCCCAGGATGAATTGCATTTTCATTGTTCAGCCTGTGTGTAGCATAAGCATGTGATTCATGTCTGACCAACTCCCATTCAATCCTGAACAGGACGCCTGGGTTGCAACCGTCGCGGATCGCTTCCGCGCCGGGCGCCGGCCCGGCCGTCTCTGGCTGATGGCGGATGCGGCCTGGCGGCTGGGTGCCCGGCCGGTGGGGCTGATGCTGCTGCACCGGGCCAGCCTGGCGGCCGGCCTGCCGCAACGCCGCCTGGCCGATGCCGCCGCCCCGGCGGGCGTTTTCCTGCCTGTCATCACGCCGCCCGCCCCGCCCCTGCCGGCGGCGGCCGCCGCCCGGGTGCTGGAGGGCGCCAGGGCCCTGCCGGCGCGGCCGGACTGGCATGGCGGGTATGACCCGGCCGCCCCCGCCATCGGGCAGGACCTGTTCGCCGCCGGCGATATCCGCCCGGTCTGGGAGGCAAGCCGCTTCGCCGATGTGCTGCTGCTGGCCCAGGCCGCGCGGATCGACCCCGGCGGCGGCCATCTGGCGCAGGCGGAGGCACGCCTCGCGGCCTGGTGCGCGGCCAACCCCGCCTTTCGCGGCCCCGCCTGGGCCTGCGGCCAGGAAGCCGCGCTGCGGGCGCTGTCCCTGGCGCTGGCGCTGGCGCTGCTGGATGCGGACCGCGACCCGCCGCCGGCCGCCCGCGCCCTGCTGGCGCTGTGTGCGCGGCGCATCGCGGCCACACCCGCCTATGCCGCGGCGCAGGACAACAACCACGCCATTTCCGAACCCGCCGGCGCCTTCGCCTGTGCGCTGTTGCGGCGGGATCGGGCCGGCGCGGACCGGGCGGCGCGGCATCTGGCTTCGGCGGTGGCGCGGCTGGTGGCGCCGGATGGCGGCTTCGCGCAGGTCTCGGCCGGCTATGCGCGGCTGGCGCTGGATGTGCTGTCCGTCGTCGAATGGCTGCGCCGCCGGCATGGCGCGCCGGCATTTCCCGCGCCGCTCACCGCCCGCGCCGCCGCACTGGCCGGCTGGCTGCACCGGGTGGTGGCGCCGGAGGATGGCAGCGGCCCGGCGCTCGGGGTGGAGGATGGCTCCGCCTTCGCCGATCTCGGCCTGCATGGGCCGGTGGATGCGCGCGGCAGCACCGAACGCGCCGCGCGGCTGTTCGCCGGTGCCGGGGCCGATCTGCCGCAGGATGCGGGCTGCATCTGGCTCGGCCTGGCCCTGCCCGCGTCACGGCTGCCGCGCCCGGCGCGCTGGCGGGCGGCGGGCAGCCAGGGCTGGGCGGCGGGCGGCGCCACGGGGCTGCTGCGGACCGGGCCGCTGCGCTTTCGCCCCTCGCAGCCCGATCTGCTGCATTTCACCCTGCGCGACGGGCCGCGCATGGTGCTGCGCGATGGCGGCACCGGCGCCTACAACCCGGCCGCCCCCTGGTGGTGGCAGGCCCTCGCCAGCGGCGCCGCGCACAATGCGGTGCTGTTCGACGAGGCCGAGCCGATGCCGCGCCTCGGCCGCTTCCTGTTCGCCCGCTGGCCACGCCTGCGCGACCTGCCGGATGGCGCGGCGCGGCGCGATGCGGCCGGTCCTCGCCACGCCCGCCGCGTGCAGGTGCGGGGGCGGTGCTGGACGGTGACGGATCACCTGGCCGGGCGCTTTGGCGTCGCCACGCTGCGCTGGCGGCTGCCGGATGGCGATTGGCGGCTGCACGGCGACATGGCCGAGGATGGCCGCCTGCAATTGCGGATCGAGGCCGATGCGCCCCGGGGCGCCCTGTCCCTGGCCATGGAGCGCGGCTGGCACAGCCCGGCCTATGGCGCCATCGCGCCCTGCCCGGTGCTGTGCGTGACGGCCCGCGCGCCGGTCGCGCGGCTGGTCACCACCATCACGCTGCCCACAAGGGAGCCGGCCTGATGCCGCTGGAGACGCTGATGCTGCGGCTGTGGCAGTGGCGCGGGCGGGTGGTGCTGCTGGCGCTGCTGCTGTTCGGCGCCGGCGCCTTCACCGTCTTCAGCCTGCCGCGCAGCTTCGTGGCGGAAGCGGTGGTGGCGCCGTCGGAGACGACGGGCATCGCCACCTCCTCCCTCCTCTCCGCCTCGCCCGCCTTCTCCGGCCTGCTGGACCCGCGACCGGCCGGCAATTTCGCCATCTATCTGGGCGCGCTGCGCTCCGCCGAGGCGGCGATGCAACTGGTGGAGGTGACGCCGCTGCTGGCGGTGCTGGCCGAGCGCCACGCCGCCGGCCCGGGCGGCGCGCTGCGCCAGGTGCTCGGCCTGCAGCGGGAGATGGACCTGGACGACGCGCGCAACTGGCTGACGCGCAACCTGGCGGTGACGCAGACGCTGGGCTCGGTGACCTGGACGCTCTCGCTGGCGCATCCGGATCGCGACCAGGCGCTGGTGACGCTGCGCCACCTGCACGCCTTCGCCGAGGCCAAGGTCCGCGCCGACCTGGAGGACATGGCCCGCCGCCGGGTGGTGGCGCTGGAGGCGCGGCTGGCGCGGGAGCAGGATCTGTATATCCGCCAGGCGCTGTATGAGGTGATGGCCCAGCAGCAGCGCGTCCGCCTGGTGGTGGCGGCGGATGAGGCGGTGGCGGCGCGGCTGGTCTCCGCCCCGCTGGTGGAACAGCGCGCCTCGCTGCCCAACCGGCCCCTGTTGCTGCTGCTGCTGCTGGTGACGGCGCCGCTGGCGGCGCTGGCGGTGGCCGCCGCCGCGATCCTGATGTCCGGCCTGCGCCCAGCCCCGGCGGCGACCCGCGCCGCCTACCGGATGGAGCCGGCGGAATGACGGGCGGGCTGCTGGCCTGGCTCGCCGGGGCGCTGGCGGCCGTGCTGCACCTGGCCGGCGCGCTGAAGACCACGCCGGCGCTGTCCGCGCTGCCCTTCGACATCACCCTGGTCAGCCTCGCGCTGCTGCTGCCGCTGCTGGCGCTGCTGCTGGTGACGCGGCGCTGGGCGGTGGCGCCGGCGCTGGCGCTGCCGGTGGCCGCGGCGGCGCTGCTGTGGCTGTGGCTGGTGGTGGCCGGAAGCTGGTCCGCCTCCCGCCTCGTGCTGGCGCAGAAGCTCCCGGAAGTGGCGATCGCCGCACCCCTGATGCTGGTCGCCGGGCTGCTGGTGGGGGCGGAACCGTTGGCGCGTTCGGCGTTGTGCCGGGTGACGCTCGGCATCGGGCTGCTGCTCGGCCTGCTGGTCGGCTGGTCCGCCCTGGCGGGCTGGCAGGCGCAGGATCTGGCGCAGGCGCGTGTGCACCATCAATTGGCCGGCCTCGCCTTGGCCAGTGCGGCGGCGCTGGCGGCGCTGGCGGCGGTGGAGGCGCGTGGCCTGTGGCGGCTGGCCTGGCTGGCAGCGGTGGTGGGGCTCGGCGCCACCTCGCTGCTGCCTGGCGGGCGCACGGCGCTGGCGGCGCTGGTGCTCGGCGTCGCCCTGGCGCCGGCCTTGCGGCTGGGCCGCCGGGCCGGGCTGGCCTGGCTGCTGGCGGCGCTGGCGGTGCTGGCTTTGGCGGGCCTGTGGCTGCTGCTGCATCCAGGCCTGGTGGATGGGCTGCGCACGCTGGAACGCCTGACCTCGGAACCGGCGGGGCTGGAGGCGCGGCAGGGGCTGTGGCAGGCGGCGCTCGGCTGGGGCGGGCTGGCGGCGCCCTGGGGCCTCGGCACTGGCGGCTTCACCATCGCCGCCGGGCATGGCGAATGGCGCGGCCTGTACCCGCATAATCATGCGCTGGAGGCGCTGGCGGAGGGCGGGTTGCCCGGGCTGGTGCTGTGGCTCGGCGCCTTCGGCGGCGCGGCGCTAGTCATGGTGGCGCTGGCGCCGGGCGTGGCGCCGGCACGGCTGGCGCGGATCGCGGCGCTGGTGCTGCCGGTGGCGATGACCATCCTGGTCTCCACCGACCTCGGCAACCGCATGGCGTGGTTCGCCCTGGGCCTCGCACTCAGCCTGGGGCTGACGCTGCGCCCGCGGGACAGGGTGCTGCGCCCGCCGGCCACGGCGCCGAACCATGTATGAGCGCTTCGGCAAGCGATTGGTCGATGTGCTGGGCGCGCTGGCGCTGCTCGGGCTGCTGGGGCCGGTGATGCTGGCGGTGGCGCTGGCGGTGCGGCTGCGGCTGGGCGCGCCGGTACTGTTCGTGCAGCCGCGCGCCGGGCGCGGCGGGCGGCCCTTCACCCTGCTGAAGTTCCGCTCCATGGCGCCGGGCGCGGCGCCGGACGCCGAAAGGCTGACCGGCTTCGGCCGCAGGCTGCGCGCCAGCGGGCTGGATGAGCTGCCGCAGCTGGTGAATGTGCTGCGCGGGGAGATGAGCCTGGTCGGTCCGCGGCCGCTGCCGCTGTCCTACCTGGCACATTATTCGCCCCGCCAGGCGCAGCGGCTGCGGGTGCGGCCCGGGCTGGTCGGCCCGGGGGTGGCCGCCGGGCGCAATGAAGTGGCCTGGCCGCAGCGGCTGGAACTGGGCGCTGAATACGCGAACGGCCCGTTGCGGTTGGACCGGGATCTCTGGCTGGCGCTGCGCAGCCTGTGGGTGCTGCTGCGCGGCCGGGGGGCCACGGCGCCGGGGCATGCCACCATGCCCGCCTTCGCCGCGCCGCCCTCCGGTCCGTTGCCGCCCAGGCCCGCGGCACCCGGCCCGCCGCCCACTCCGGCGGCACCCGTCCCGTCGCCACCCAGTCCGTCGCGGGACGGGCGATAAGGGCAAATCGGTTGCGGCGGCCAACCTTTCCACAGGGAATGCTTGATCTTTCGTTAATCAATCAACCAAGATGGGTAACGAATACGGCAAAATTCAATCATTTGGTTCATAATGCCACTCCCTCATGCCTCTCCTGTCGCGGCTGCCGTACTGCCCTTCCCGGGTCGCGTCGTGCCGTCGCGGCTGGCTCTGTCCCTGCCGCATCTGGCGGGCGTGGAGATGGAAGCGCTGCGGGCCACGCTGGAGTCGGGCTGGCTGGCCCCGGCCGGCCCGACCCCCGCGGCGTTCGAGGCGGCGCTGGCCGAGACCACCGGCTTTGCCGCCAGCCTCGCCACCACCTCCGGCACCGCCGCGCTGCATCTGGGCTACCGGGTGCTCGGCGTGCAGCCGGGGGATGAGGTCTGGGCACCGGCGCTGACCTTCGTCGCCACCGTGGCGCCCGCCGTGCAGATGGGCGCGGTGCCGCGCTTCCTGGACGTGACGCCGGAGGGCTGGGGCATGGACCCTGCCCTGCTGGCGGAGGAACTGGCCGCGGCGGCGCGGCGCGGCAGGCTGCCGCGGGTGGTGGTGCCGGTCGACCTGTACGGCCAATGCTGCGAGCTGGATGCCATCATCGCCGCCTGCGACCGCTGGGGCGTGCCGGTGATGTGCGACAGCGCCGCCGCCATGGGCGCGCAGCAGCGCGGCGGCCGCCATGCCGGGCAGGGCGCACGGCTGGCGGTGTATTCCTTCAACGGCAACAAGATCATCACCGCCGCCGGCGGCGGCGCGCTGGCCAGCGACGACCCGGCGCTGATCGCCCGCGCCCGGCACCTGGCCGGCCAGGCGAAGGAAGCCTGGCCGCATTACGAGCATGAGACCACCGGCTATGCCTATGGCATCTCCTCCGTCCTGGCGGCGATCGGCCTGGCGCAGTTGCCGGTGCTGGAGGCGCGGGTGCAACGCCGCCGCGCCATCTTCGCCACCTATGCCGAGGCGCTGGCCGACCTGCCCGGCCTCGGTTTCATCGCCGAGCCCGGCTGGGGCCGCGCCAATCGCTGGCTCACCGTGCTGCGCGTGGACCCCGCCGGCTTCGGCGCGGACCGGGAGCATCTGCGCCGGGCGCTGGAGGCGGCCGGGGTGGAAAGCCGCCCGGCCTGGAAGCCGCTGCATCTGCAACCGGCGTTCCGGGACGCGCCCCGGGCCGGCGGCGGCACTGCCGCGGCGCTGTTCGAGACCGGGCTATGCCTGCCATCCGGCAGCGGCATGGCCGCGGCGGACCAGGATCGCGTGATCCAGGTGGTGCGCCAGCATGCCCGCGCCTGAACGCCACGATCCGGATGGCGGCAGGCCGCGGCCGCCGGGGCTTCGCATTCTGTATCTGCACCAGCATTTCTCCACCCCCAACGGCACCACCGCCACCCGCGCCTGGCACCATGCCAGCGCTCTGGCCGCCGCCGGGCACGCCGTGACGCTGGCCTGCGGGCGCTATGACGGGGCGCTCACCGGCCTCGATGGCCCGTTCCGCCGCGGCCGGCGGCGGGGCCGCGTCGGCGGGTTCGAGGTGGTGGAATTCGACATCCGCTGCGGCAACAGCCAGGGCCTTCTCGCCCGCACCGGCGCCTTCCTGCGCTTCGCCGCCGCCGCCAGCCGGTTGGCGCTGGGCGGCCGCTGGGATCTGGTCATTGCCTCCTCCACCCCGCTGACGGTCACGATTCCGGCGCTGCTGGCGCGGCGGCTGCGCGGCACCCCCTTCATCTTCGAAATCCGCGACCCCTGGCCCGAATTGCCGGCCGCGCTGTCGCGGCGCGGTGGCGGTGCGCGGCGTGGCGTGGTGCCGCGCCCGGTGCTGCGGCTGATGGGCCTGCTGGCCAATGCCGCCTGCCGCCAGGCCGTCGCCGTGCTGGCGCTGACCGAGGGCATGGCCCGTGTCGCGCTGGAGCGGGGCGCGGAGCCGGACCGGCTGCGCGTGCTGCCGCAGGGCGCCGACCTGGTGCTGTTCCATCCCGGCATCGCCCCCTGGCGCCCGCCCGGGATCGCGATGCAGGAATCCATGGCGGTGTATGCCGGCGCGCATGGCCGGGCGAATGGCCTGCACCAACTGCTCGATGCCGCCGCAAGGCTGCGGCGCACCGGCCTGCAGCTGGTGCTGGTGGGGGAGGGGTCGGAGAAACCGGCGCTGATGGCGCGCGCCGCGGCCGAGATGCTTCCCGTCACCTTCCTGGAGCCGATGCCCAAGGCGCATCTCGCCCGGCTGCTGGCGGCGGCGGAGATCGGGTTGCTCTGCCTGGCGCCGGTGCCGGAATTCGCCGAATGGACGGCGCCGAACAAGCTGGCGGAGGGGCTGGCCTCCGGCCTGCCGATGGTCACCAACGTGCCCGGCCGCGCGGCGCGGCTGCTGGCCGAGGGCGGCTGCGGGCTGACGGTGCCGCCGGGTGATGCCGATGCGCTGGCCGCGGCGCTGCTGGCGCTGGCCACCGACCCGCCACGCCGCCAGGCCATGGCACGCGCCGCCCGCATCGTCGCGGAGCGGCAATTCGATTCCCGCCGTATTGCCGCGCGCATGGTGGCGGTGGTGGAGGCGGTGGCCGGCCATCCGCCACGCCGCGCCACCGCGCAGCACAACCGGGCGCAAGCCGGATGAGTGAACCCCTGCTGCTGATGCTGTCCGCGGCGCATCCCGCCACGGATGTGCGGATCGTCGCCAAGGAAGGCGCGGCCCTGGCCGCCGCCGGCTTCCGGCTGCGCCATTTGGCGCCGCGCCTGTCCGGTGCCGTGCCGGAAAGCCTGCATGGCGTGGCGCTGGAGACCTTCGCCGCGCCGCGCGGCTGGGCCGGGCGGCTGCGCGGCATTCCGGCGCTGGCCCGCCGCGCCGCGGCGCTGCGGCCGGCGGTGATCCACGCGCATGAGCCGGATAGCTGGCTCGCCGCGCTGCTCGCGGCCCGGCGCTGCGGCGCGCGGGTGGTGCTGGATGTGCACGAACACTACCCCTCCCGCCTCGATCCTGCCGTGCCGGCGTTGCTGCGGCCGCTGCTGGCGCCGCTGCTGCGGGCGGCGATGCGGCTCGCCTGCGGGGCGATGGCGGCGCGGGCGGATGCGGTGGTGCTGGCGAAGGACGGGCTCGCGGCGGATTACGCCACGGCGCGGCGCAGCATCGCGGTGCGGAACTATGCGACGCCGGTGGAGGTCACGCCGCGCCACCACGCCGCCGGGCCGCCGGTTCTGCTGCATCTGGGCGCGCTGACCGCCAGCCGTGGCGCGCTGCTGCTGCCGGCGCTGCTGGCGCGGCTGCCCGGCGCGCGGCTGCGGCTGGTCGGCCGCTTCACGGATGGCAGCGAGGCGGAATTCTGGGACCGCGCGCGGGCGCTCGGCCTCGCCACGCGGATCGAATCGCTGGGCTGGATGGAGCGGGAGGCGGCGGTACGGGTGGCGGCCGAATGCGATATCGGCCTGGTGCTGTTCCAGCCGGGGGTGGAGAACCACCGCCTGGCGCTGCCGCACAAATTATTCGACTGCATGCTGGCCGGCCTGCCGGTGATTGTGCCCGACTTCGCCGAGGAGGTCTGCGCCGTGGTGCGGGAGGCTGATTGCGGCCTGGCGGTGGATGTGGCGGAGGTGCCGCGCATCGCGGCGGCGGTG
>NZ_JAUYTS010000224.1 GCF_030695085.1 Falsiroseomonas sp.
GCCCTCGGCCAGGTGGAGCACGCCGCATGAAGCTGGACACCACGCCCCGGCTGGCGGACCCGGATGCGATCTTCGCCTTGCTGGTGGAGGCGCATCGCGGTCTGGATCCGGCCGCCTCGCGCCGGCTGGATGCCAGGCTGGTGCTGATCCTGGCCAATCACATCGGCCACGATGCGGTGCTGCGCCAGGCGATCGCCCTGGCTCAGCACCCTGCCGCCCCGGACGGATCAGCGCAGGGCGCTGAACCGCAGCGGCGGCAGGGCGGGTAGCGGCTCGCGGTTTTCCATCCGCACGCCGGTCACCTGCCAGCGCGGTGCCGGTGCCGCGCCGGTCAGTTCGATCTGCAGGCGAATGGGGGCGACGCTGCCCTCCAGCGCCATCTCGAAGCGGGTCAGGCCGGTCGGCACGGTGCTGCGCAACGCCTGTGCCGCGGCGCCGGCCGGTATGCCGCGGGCCCGGGCGACCTCGGCCAGGGCGGTGGGGCTGGCCCAGGCCGCGGCGATGTCCTCGGCCATGCCGGCGAGGAAGGCACGCGCTTCCGGCGTGCGATCGCCCCCGGCGGCATGTGGCAGCAGGGTTTCGCGCAGCGTGGCCTGCACCGCCGGCAGATCCAGGTGCCGCGACATCTGCGCGCCGTCGCGTGCCTCAAGCGCCTGCGCCAGGCCCCAGGCCGTGGCGTAGGGGCTGCTCATCCAGCCGAGGGCGAGCATCGGCAGCAGGACCAGCGCGGACCAGACGCGGCGCGACCGGCCCGCGCGGCGCGGTGCCGCGGCGCCGCTGGCCGCCACCGGCGACGCAGCCATCGCGGGCCGGGGCGCGGTGTGCCGCACCGGTGCGGGTGCCGGATGGCGCGAATCATATTCCGCCCAGACCTCGTCCCAACTCGCCGCCGCGCCAGCTTCACGTGTGCCCACAGTCGCCTCACCAGCTAAAATTGCGCCGCTTTCCGAACAAGCAGGAAAGACAACCTTAAGTTGCGACGCAACTTATGAGACGTCCTTTCGGAGGTTACGCCGCAGCCCCGCCAAGGCAGGGTCGCCGCTTCTCTCCGCCAGAGACGAATCAGGTTCGCTTTCCGCTTCTCGAGAATGAGGCCCAAGTGGTGGGAAAAGGATTAACGAGACACGCAGTGCTGTGTCTTTTCTGGGATTGGTCCCGTTATGTCCGCGGAGTCCCAGAATCGCAGAACCGGCGCGCGGCGCAGGGCCATGGTCAACAGAGCGTGAAATCAGACCCGGGGCCGCATGGCCCGCGCAGCGGCCCGCCGTGTGGCCTGCAAGCTCTCAGGGAGATGTGCCGCCAGGCGGCCGGCAGCAGACGGGTTCTGGAGCGTACTTCCCGCCTGGATGGTGGCAGGCGACCGGCTGCCGCCCGCTGACCCTTACCGCGCCAGCGACGCCAGCCGCGTCTCCAGGCTGGCGATCGCCACCGCCAGCGCCTGCGCCATGGCCAGCGCCATGGCCGGCGCTTCCGCATCCGGCGCCAAGGGCGCCTCCCCGGTCACCGCCAGCGTGTCGACGACGCGCGACGCCAGGCGTTCCTCCCGCAGCAGCACGCCGGAAAGGCCCGCCCGGGCGCGGCCGAAGCTGGGCAGCACCTCCAGCGCCGTGAGTTGCAGTTCCAGCACGAGGTCGGCATCCGCTCGGCTCCCCTGCGGCACCACGGCGGAGAACAGGCCGGAGGATTGCAGCCAGGCCCGCAGCGCGGCATCGGCCAGGTCGGCGGGCGGCGCGATCCATTCCTCATAGACCAGGATTTCATAGGACCCATCCGGCCGCACCCGCCGCAGGCCGAGATCCTGCAGCCCCGGCACGGACCGCACCCGCCGCACCAGCAGCACCGGCGCCCCGGGCCGCGCGCCCTGCCCCGCGCTCCGCACCGGTGAAAGCGGATAGCGCCGCACCGGAACATTCGGCCGGTCGGGGAAGATGGTGCAGCCGGCGGCCAGCAGCGGCAGGGTGGCAATCAGGGCACGACGGTTCATCGGCGGCGATCCGGGGTCGGCGGCGCACCGAACAGCATCTGCGAGGGGGAGCTTCGCAGCTGCTCGGCGGTGGCCCGCAGGTTGGCGGTGGTGGCGCGCAGGTCGATCAGGATGGGCAGCAGTTCCGCCTGGACATCCACCGTCGTCTCCCGCGCCGCGCGCATGGTGCGTTCCATACCCTCCACCGCGCCGGGCAGGCGTTGTGCCGCCCGGCGCAGCTCCGCCGCCGCGCCGGAGGCATTGGCCATCGCGCCGCGGATTTCGGGGCCGTTCAGCAGGGTGCGCGCATCGGCGGCGGCGGAGCGGAATTCATCCAGCGCGCCGGCCAGGTCGCCGCCCTCCACCGCCGTCCGCAGCAGGGTCATGGTGGTCGCGGCCTCCCGCAGCACCTGGGCCAGGTCGCCGTCGCTGGTCTGGCGGTTCAGGTTGGACAGCAGGCCCGCGATGTCGTTCGAGATCTGGTCCACCGGCAGGTCCGCCAGTCGCTGGATCAGCAGTTCCGCCGCGTTGGTCACCTGCGCGACGGTGGAAGGCACGCCCGGAATCACCGGATACAAAGGCTGCCAGGGCTGGGCCGTGACCGGAAAGCGCTGCGGGCTGACGAAATCCAGCTCCAGGTAGTTCACCCCGGTGATGCCCTGCGCCGTGATGCGCGCGCGCAGGCCGAGCCGCACCGCCTCATCGATGTCCGGCGTTTCCCCCACCTGCCGCAGATCCAGGCCGAAGCGCAGGAAAACCCGCTGGAAGCCGGCGGAATAGGGCATGCCGGCCGGGCGCGGATATTCCGCGGTCACCAGGCCGATCTGCGTCACCCGCCCGACCGCCACGCCGCGGTAGCGCACCGGCGCGCCGACATCGAGACCCTGGACCGATTCCTCGAAATAGGTCTCGAACATCTGGGTGGCCTGCAGCCCCCGCCCACCGGCCAGGAACAGCACGAAGGCGACCGCCAGCACGATGCCGACCAGCACCAGCGCGCCGACGCGCGCATAAAGGGCCTTGCCGGAGGGCATCACGCCGCCTTTCGCAGGAAGAAGGCCTGCACGGTCGGGTGGGGGCTGTGGTCGCGCAGCGCGCGAGGGTCGCCTTCGGCAATCATCCCCTTGGCTTCCTTGTCCAGCATGATGCAGCGGTCGCCGATGGCCAGGATCGAGGCCAGTTCATGCGTCACCACCACGAAGGTCGTCCCGAGTGAACGCGACAGGTCGCGGATCAGCGCATCCAACCCGGCGGAGGTGACCGGATCCAGCCCGGCGGAGGGTTCGTCCAGGAACAATATGGGCGGGTCCAGCGCCAGCGCACGGGCGATTCCGGCCCGTTTCAGCATGCCGCCGGAAATCTCCGACGGCAGCTGGTTGGCGGCGGCCGAAAGCCCGACCAGGCCAAGCTTCGCCCGCGCCACCTCCCGCCGTGCTTCCGGCGGCAGGGTGGTGTGCTCGGCCAGCGGCATTTCGACATTCTCCAGCAGGGTCTGGGAGCCGAACAGCGCGCCCTGCTGCCACATCACGCCGATGCGCTTCAGCAGGCCGAGCCGCGCCGCGCCCTGCGTCGCCCAGATATCGGTGCCGAGGATGTCCACCTGGCCCTCGGCCGGCGGCACCAGGCCGATCATCAGCTTCAGCAGGGTCGATTTGCCGCAGCCCGATCCGCCGAGGATGACGAAGACCTCGCCGCGCCGCACATCGAAGGTGACGTGGCGGAACAGCACGTTGCTGCCGAAGGCGGCCGTCAGGTCCCGCGCCTCGATCACCGTGGGCGCGTCAGGCCCCGGCGCGTCCTGGTCCAGCGCCTCGCTCACAATCCCAGCCTTTCATACAGCACCGCGAAGATGCCATCGAGCACGACGATGGCGACGATGCCGCCGACCACCGCCGCGGTCGCCGCATCGCCCACCGCCCGCGGCCCGCGCCCGGCGCCGAGGCCGGCGCGGCAGCCGACCACCGCGATCGCCAGGCCGAACACCGCCGCCTTGAACAAGCCGCCCAGCAGATCCTTCAGGCTGACGAAATTGGTCAGCTGCTGCGCCACCGTGGTCATGGTGAAGCCGAGCAGCGCCATCACGAAGGCCATGCCGACCAGCCCCGCCAGGGTCAGCACCAGGGACAGCACCGGCATTACCAGCATCCCGGCCAGCACGCGCGGCAGCACCAGCAGCGCCATCGGGTCGATGCCCATGATGCGCAGCGCCGCCACCTCCTCATTCACCGTCATGGTGCCGAGCTCCGCCGCGTAGGCAGATCCGGTGCGCCCGGCCAGCACCACGCCGGCCATCAGCGGGCCCAGTTCGCGCAGCAGGGAAATGCCGACCAGGCTCGGCACGAAGACCTCCGCGCCGAATTGCCGCAGCGGAATCGCCGATTGGAAGGCCAGGATCACGCCCAGCAGCGACCCCAGCAACGTCGCCAGCCCGAAGGCCCGCGTGCCGGCCTCATCCAGGTGGCGCAGCAATTCCCGCGCCCGCAGTCGCGCCGGACGGATCAGCGTGGCGAGCCCGACCACCAGCAATTCGCCGAGGAAGGCCATCCATTCCACGCCGCCACGCAGCACATTCACCACGCGGCGGCCGACGCCCGAAAGCGGCGAGAAGCGGTAGGGCACCACCTTCGGCCTGGGTGCCGCCAGCGCGTCCCGTACCCGGTCCAGCACCGCCACCACGCCGGGGCTGGCACCCTCGATCCGCCCGCCCTCGGTGGCTGATTGGGCGGTCAGCAGCAGGGTGGCGCCGGTGGTGTCCACCGCCTCCACCGCCGCCAGGTCCAGCACCAGCGGCGCGCCAGGCTTGCGCGCCTCCGCCATCAACTGCGTCCACAGCGAGGCCGCCGCCGGCGTATCCAGGCGCCCGGACAGGCTGACCACGCGACCGTCCGCCGCCTCCCGCACCTGCAAGCTGTCCGCCAGTATCCCGCTCCTCGACCGTACCGTGACTTTACCGCAACGCGGCAAGTGCCGCTTCGGCTGCAACCATGCCGGATTGCCAGGCACCGCCGACCGTGCCGGCCAGCCGGGCATCGCAGGCCTCCCCCGCCAGGCAGAGGCGGCCGCCCGCCAGGGGCTGCGCCAGCAGGCCGCGCGCCGCGGCGCGGCCTGGGCGGGCATAGCTGTACACGCCCCGGGCCATCGGGTCCCGCAGCCAATTTGTCACGATCGGTTTCGGCGCCAGGGCGCGCGCGGCCTGATGGCCGAAGCGGCGGGCCACCTCGGCGCGCATGAAGGCCTCCAGCGCCGCATCGCCCTCCGCCTCCAGCGCCGCCGCGGCGTCGCCGCCGACATGGCAGGCCAGCAGGTCGCGGCCGAAGGGCCGGGCGCTCATCGCCACCAGCGCCTCGCCCGGCGCCACCTGGCGGTCGATCGAGCAGAATTCCGGCAGGCCCAGCGCATCCGCGCCGCGAAAGCCGACCTTGGCCACCTGGCCGAGCGGCAGATCCGCCGCCGCCTCCAGCACCGCCACCGGCAATGGCGGATCGAAGCGCAGCGCCTCCGCCGCGATCAGGCTGCTGGGCAGGGTGGCGATGACGGCGCCGGCGCGGATGCTGCCGAAGCTGCCATGTGCGACAGCCTGCGCCCCGCCCCATTCCAGCCGCTCGACCATGGAGAAAAGCCGGATCGGCAGGCCTTCCGCCAGGCGCGTGAACAGGGTGCCGATGCCGGCTTCCACCATCATGTTTCGGCCATTGAGCGCGGTGCCGGCGAAATCCGCCAGGCTCAGCCTCTCCAGCGGCGCGGCGGCGATGATGTCGCCCTGCCAGGCGGCGACCGTCGCATCCCACGGCCCGCCCTGCGGCACCGCCGCCGCCACGCTGCAATCCTGCCCATTGGCCGCCCCGCCTGCTGCGGCGCGCGCCAGCACCGCGGCCTGGAAGGCCTCCCAGGCGGCATCATAGCCGGCGAGCTCGGCCGCCGAGGCCGGGCGATCCCCCACCAAAGTGCGTTCGTGCCGCAGCGCATCGGAATCGGCCAGGGCGAGGCCCAGCGCACGCGCCAGCGGCACCAGCGGATTATCCGCCGCATTGTGCAGCCAGGCGGCGCCGAGGTCGAAGGGCAGGCCGAGGCGGTGATCCGTCACCGCCCGCCCGCCGACGCGGTCCCGCGCCTCCAGCACCAGCACGCTGCGGCCAGCCTGCTGCACCGCCCGCGCGGCGGCAATGCCCGCCGCGCCGGCGCCGATCACCAGCACATCCGGCTGAATTTCAGCGCAGGAAGGTTGCACCTGTGTGCCCCTCAGATCTGCCACTGGCACGCCACGGGCGTGACGGGCACCGCGCATCCGCGCGGCCCGGCTTCGCCGAACGTGCGGCGGGTGCCATCCGGCACCTCGGCCCCATGGGCCGCAAGCCGGGACATTCTGCCGCAGATCCGAGCCATCCGGCCGTGCTCAGGCTGACATGGCGTGCAGCAGCACCGCGGCGGCAACGGCCACATTCAGGCTTTCCACCTTGCCGCTGCCCGGCAGCGTCACCCGATGGGTGCAGGCGGCCGCCGTCAGGCCCGGCAGGCCGATTTCCTCATTGCCGAGTGCCAGCACGAAGGGCTTGCCACGCGGCAGCGCCTCGGGCGGCATGCCGCCGGCGGCCACCGCGGCGACGGTGGTGAATTTCGGCGCCAGCGCCCGCAGCCCCACGGCCGGATCGGGCAGGCGCCACACCTCCAGATGCTCCAGCCCGCCTTCGGCAATCCGGTAGGCGGCATCCGAAAGTCCCGCCTGGCGCGGGTCGCCGGACAGCAGCATGCCGGTGCAGCCGAAGAAGGCGGCGGAACGCGCGATGGCGCCGAGATTGTGCGGATTGCCGATGCCATCCAGCAACGGCAGCACCGGTGCGGTGAGCAAGGCGGCGGGGAACGGACCCACGCCAATTTCAGGAATGGTGCGCGGCACGGCGATGGCGACGACGCCGCCATGGTGTTCCGTGCCGGCGATACGAACCAGTTCCTCCGCCGTCACTTCGCGGTAGGGGCGGCGGCTGCGCGCCATCAGGGCGCAGAGCGGGCCGACCTCGCGCCGCCTGGACTCGGTATAGAACATGCGCAGCACCGCATCCGGGCGCACGGCGAAGGCGGCGGTTGCGGCGGCGGGGCCGCACAGGCGGTCGAGGTCCGAATCCCGCCAGCCGCGCACCGGCACCTGGCCGGGCTCGACCGGGGGGCGCGGGTTGCTGGATGGGCGGTTCAGGCCGCGCCGGTCGTCTCCGCCCGCATCGGCTGGTGGGCCTCCGCCGAATCCGCCGCGGAAGCCGCCTCTTTCTGGTCCAGGAATTTTGCACCCTCCTCGCGAATGGCCGCGGCCGCGTCATCATACAGGAACGGCAGGAAGGCGTATCGCCGCCCGCGCGTCACCGGGCGCGCCTCATGCAACAGGGAGCAGGAAAACACCACAGCCCCGCCGGCCGGGGCCTTGTAGGTCTGCGGCCCGAATTCGGGGAAACTCAAATCCCCGCCCTCATATTCGCCGGTGTTGAGGTTCATCGTCACGGCGAAGCGGCGATGCGCGGTGGCCTTGGTGGTGTTGTCCCGGTGCGCCCGGAAGAAGCCCTGATCCGCCGCATCGTAGCAGGCCACGACATAGCGTTCGAGCCTTGTGACATTGTACTGGAAGGCACGGCGGATTTCCGGGATCAGGCGGGCGTTCAGCCGGGCGCGGATCTGCGCGCGCAGCGCCTCATCCGTGATGAAGGCGTCCTTCCGGCGCTTGTGGCCGGGGTCCATCACGCCGACCGTCCGCCCGCCCTCATCCCGCATGAAGCCGCTTTCGCCGCCACCCACCGCCTCATATTCCGCGATCAGCCGGCGGCAGAAATCCGGCTCGAAGATGCGCGGCAGCACCAGGATCGGCGCGTGGGTGGGCACGCCGGCATGGTCCGCGGGCGGCGGCAGCGCGGCGAGGGTCGCCATCGCCTCCGCCCCCTGCTCCAGGCCCCAGACGCCGAAGACGCGCAGCATCGGGTCCAGCAGCACCCAGCCGGGGCGCAGCGCGCCATCCGCCCCCTCCGCGCGGAAGGCGCGGCGGGCGCTGCCGTCATCATCCCACAGCACGCGCCGGCCGGGGCCATCGGTCATCCGCCCGGCAAGCTCATCCTCCGCATCGGTGCCGATCACCAGCAGATAGGCGTGGTCGAGCCGCAGCAGGCCGGCATGCGGGGTGATGGCGGCGGCCAGCCGCTGCGCCAGCCCGGGCTGCGCCAGCAAGCCGGGGATCAGCACCATCAGCCAGCGTCCGGCGGTGGTGTCGAAGGCGAAGCGCGGATTGCCGGCGGCGCGGGCATGGAAGGACGGGATGGGTTCGCCCGGCGTCACGCCCGGCATCCGGCTCGAATTCGGCATGGCGGCGGTTTCCGTCCTGCATGGGGCGCCAGCCGGCAACCCGACCAGCCCTTGGCCAAATGACGCCCGCATGAACGCTGCGTCATGTTTCGGCCTTATGCCATCGGCGCGGCCTGTTGCGCCAGGGTATGAAGCTGCGCCAGCAGCGCCTCCGGCACCTCCAGCCCTTCCGCCGCGGCATGCGCGGCAAGCCCGGCACGGCGGCTGCCGGGCAGGCGCACGCCGGGGTCGCCCTGCATGGCGGCAAGCAGGAATTCGATGCGCTCGGCGAAGCTCGCCTCCCCGGCCAGGGCGCCAGGGTCGATCGCCAGCAGCGTGTGGCCGAGGCGTGGGCGATTGCCCTCCGTCGTGAAGAAGCTGTCCGCCTCGAAGCCGAAGGCGGCGCCGGTCAGGGCGCAGCACAGCAACTCCACCACCAGCGCCAGCAGCGCGCCCTTGCTGCCGCCCATCGCCAGCATGGCACCGGACAGCGCCGCATCCGGGTCCGTCGTCGGATTGCCATCGGCATCCAGCGCCCAGCCGAGCGGGATCTTCTTGCCGGCCTTGGAGGCCAGCATGATCTTGCCGCGCGCGACTTCCGACAGCGCCATGTCGATCACCAGCGGCGCGGCATTCTGGCGCGGAAAGGCGGCGGCCACCGGGTTGGTGCCCATCAGCGGCCGCCTGCCGCCCGGCACCGGCATCGCGGCGGGCGAGTTGGTGAAGGCCAGCGCCACGAAACCCTGCCGGGCCAGCGCCGCCACCGGCAGCCCCATGGTGCCGGCATGGTTGCTGTTGGTGATGCCGAGGCAGGCGACGCCATGCGCGCGCGCCCGCGCCGCCGCCTCCCGCACCGCCAGGTCCAGCGCCGGATAGGCAAGGCCATGCCGCGCATCGATCAGCGCCGCGCCGCCGCGTTCCGCCACCACCGCCGGCACCGCCGCGCCATCCGCCCGGCCATTGGCCAGGAAGGCGGCGTATTGCGGCACGCGGGACAGGCCATGGCCGCCCTGCCCCTCCGCCTCCCCGGCCACCAGGGCGCGGGCGGTCAGCGCCGCCATGGCGGGGTTGGCACCGGCGGCGGCCAGCGCGGCGGTGGCCAGGGCTTCGGCTTCGGCAAGGGTCAGGCGTGGCATGGTGCGGCGCTCATCCGGCAGTTTCACGCATCGGGCTTGATCCCGGCCTCCGTGACAAGGGAGGCCCAGCGATCCGTCTCCGCCCGGACGAAATCCGCCGAGCGCGCGCTGTCCCAGCCGAGCACCTGGAAGCCGCCCTCCTGCGCCCGCCTTGTGGTCTCCGGGTGGTGGATGGCGGCCAGCACGTCACGCTCCAGCCGCGCCTTGATCGCCGCCGGCACCGCCGCATTGGTCAGCACCGCGGTCCAGTTGGTGATCTCCAGCTCCGGCACCCCGGCCTCCCGCACCGTCGGCACATCGGGCACCAGCGGGTGGCGCTCCGCGCTGGTCACCGCCAGCGCGCGCAGCCTGCCGCCGCGGATCTGCGCCAGGCATTCCGGCAGGTTGGAGACCATCAGGTCCAGATTGCCGCCGGCGAGGTCGGTCACCGAGGGCGCGCCGCCGCGATAGGGCACATGCACAATGTTGTCCCCGGCGCGGGAGACGCGGCGGAACAGTTCCAGCCCCAGATGCGGCGGGGACCCGGTGCCGGAGGTCCCGCCATTCAGCGAACGCTCCCGCGCCAGCGCCACCAGCGCCTGCAGGTCCCGCGCCGGGCTGCGTTCCGCATTGACCACCACCGCCAGCGGCAGCGAGCCCAGCACGGACACCACATGGAAGGCGCGGCGGAAATCATAGGGCGCGTTGGGGAACAGCGTGGCGTTCACCGCATGGGTCAGGGTGATGGCCAGCAGCGTGTGGCCATCCGGCTCCGCCTTCGCCGCCAGATCGGCGCCGATCAGGGCGTTGCCGCCGGCGCGGTTGTCGACCACCACCGGGCGGCCCCAGGCCTCGCCCAGCCGCTGGCCGACCAGGCGCGCCATGATGTCGGTCAGCCCGCCTGGCGGGAAGGGCACGATGTAGCGCGGGTTGCGTTCGGGAAAGGACTGGGCGCGGACGCCCAGGGGGAACAGGCCGGTGGCGAGGCCGAGGCCAAGCCCAAGGGCGGTGCGGCGGTGCAGCATGAAACCTCCCATTGCGTCTTGATGCGCGTGGGAAGTGTGGCAGCAGCGGTCGTGCCTGGCGCAACAAAAATGGCTCAGGCCGGCCGCACCTCCAGCGCCGCATGGCAGATGCGGTCATCCTCCGGCGCCCGCCCGATCCCGGGATGCGCCCCGCCCGGCGGCAGTTGCGGCAGCGGCCAGACCAGCCGCTGGCTGGCGCGGGCGGAAAAGCCGGCCGCGGCGAAGGCCGCCAGGATCTGCGACAGGCCGAGCTGGTTGCAGTACAGCCCGGCCCGCGCCACCGCCCGCCCATCCCAGAATGCCGGCCCGAAGCGCAGATGCCGCAGCCCGCCGCCGAGATGGTCGTGGAAATCCACCGCATGCAGGCCGAGGCCACCCGGTGCCGTCACCCGCCGCAGCGCCGCCAGCAGCGGCGCCAGCGCGTCCCGCCGCACATGTTCCAGCGCCACTTCGGAAAAGACCAGGTCCACCGAACCGGCCGGCACGGCGGCCAGCGCCGCCGGCCCGCCGACCAGCAGGCGGGCATTGCAGGCGGCCAGCACATCGGCGCGGTTGGCGCAGCCTGAGAGGTCGGGCGGCACCAGCCCGGCCTTGCGGGCGGCCTCCGCGGCAATGCGGTAGGGGGCGAGGTCGCGCGGTGCGGAATCCTCCACATCCAGGTACCAGACCGGGCCGAGACCCAGCGCGGCGGCAACCGGCGCACGCAGCACCATCGCGCCCGGCCCAACTTCCAGCACCGCGCGCGGCGCCCGGCCCGCCACCTCCTCGAAGCGCCGGGCGCGGCTGGCCAGCGGCTCCACCAGCCTGTCGGGGTCGAGCGCGCCGAAGGAATGGCGCCGCAGGCCGATGGCGCGCCAGGCGCCGGCCGGCACCGGCAGCGCACCCAGCGCCAGCTTGACGGTCAGCTTCACCCACCAGGGCGCGGGGGCGCCGGCGGCATATCCGGCCGGCACGGGCCGATCGACGGGCAATCCCGCAGGCGGCGTCATGGGCCTGGCCTGGGGCGGGCGCGGCGGATTAGACTCGGGGCGGGCGGGGATCATTGCGGTACACGGTAGCGCAATGCGCCGGCACGGAAAGCAACCCGGCGCAATGAACCAGAACGGTGCGACCGCGTTCCGGCTGCGCACAAACCCAGGACCACCTGCCGCATGCCCGATTTCCCGCCCGCCGCCGATCGTGGTGTCCGCGCCGCAGGCGTGCCGCAGAATGGCGCGACCATTGCCCAGGCGGCGCTGGTGGTGGTGGCCGTGCTGTATTTTGCCCGCGACCTGCTGGTGCCGCTGGCGCTGACGGTCCTGCTCGCCTTCGTGCTGGCGCCGATTTCCCGCGCGCTGCGCCGCATCGGCATTCCGAGGGTCGCCGCGGTACTGGCGGCCGTGCTGGCGGCGGTCGCGGTCATCGGCATGCTCGGCCTGGTCATAGGTCGCCAATTGGCGGAGCTGGGTGGTGACATTTATCTGTATCAGTGGGAGCTGACCCGCAAGCTCAACAGCATCAATGCCAGCGGCGGGCTGATCGAGCGCGCGCAGGACATGCTGCGCGGCCTGGCCGCGCAGGCCGAACGCGCGGTGCCGGAGCCGCGGCCCTCGCTGGATGCGAATGTCGTACACCCACTGCCGGTGGAAGTCCGACCGCCGGTTCCGAAGCCGTTCGAACTGCTGCAGAGCGTGCTGGCGCCGCTGATCTACCCGCTGGCCACCTTCGGCATCGTCGTGGTGCTGGTGATCTTCGTGCTGCTGTACCGCGAGGATCTGCGCGACCGGGTGATCCGCCTGGTCGGCGCACGCGACCTGCACCGCACCATGGCGGCGATGGATGACGCGGCCTATCGCCTGTCGCGGTACTTCCTCGCGCTGACGGCGATGAATGCGGCCTATGGCGTGTTCATCAGCGGCGCATTGCTGCTGATCGGCGTGCCGCAGCCGATCCTGTGGGGCATCGTCGCCGGGCTGATGCGCTACGTGCCCTTCGTCGGCACCATCGTCGCCGTCGCCTTCCCGCTGCTGCTGGCGCTGGCGGTGGAGCCAGGCTGGACCATGCCGGTGCTGGTGCTGGTGCTGTTCGCCTTTGGCGAGGGCCTGATGGGCCAGGTGCTGGAGCCGCTGGTGCTCGGCCGTTCCACCGGCATCTCGCCGATCGCCGTGATTGCGGCCGCCACCTTCTGGACCTGGCTGTGGGGGCCGATCGGGCTGATCGTCGCGGTGCCGCTGACCGTCTGCCTGGTGGTGCTGGGCCGGCATGTGGAGAGGTTCGAATTCCTCGACGTGGCACTGGGCGACCGGCCACCGCTCGACCCGCCGGAGACCTTCTACCAGCGCGCGCTGGCCGGCGATGGCGATGCGCTGACGGAACAGGCCGAGGACCTGCTGCGTGAGAGGCGCCTATCCGCCTATTACGACGAGGTCGCGCTGCCGGCGCTGGCCCTGGCACAGGCCGATGCGATGCGCGGCAGCTTCACCCCGGAACGACTGACCGCGCTGCGCGCCCGCGTCGCCACACTGATCGAGGATCTGGAGGAGGAGGTCGAGGACGACCAGCCGCCGGAACCCGCGCTGACCGAGGAGGCGAAGGACGCCTCCCCCAGCACGGTGGAGGTCCAGCCCCCGCCGGAGGTGCTGGTCCCGCCCGGTGCGGTGATGTGCGTGGCCGGCCGCGGCCCGTTCGACGAGACGGCGGCGGCGATGCTGGCGCAGATGCTGCGCAAGCGCGGCATCGGTGCGGTCGCGGCCCCGGTGGAATTGCTGCGCGGCGGCGACCTGACCGGCCTGGATGCCGGGTTGGTGCGTCAGGCCTGGTTCTGCACGGTGGAAGGCGGTGCCTCCGTCGCCGCCTCCCGCTACCTGCTGCGCCGCATGAAGCGCCGCTTCCCGGAAGCCCAGTTCGCCGCCTTCGTGGTCGGCGGCAGCACGGATGACCGGCTGCCGAACACGCTGCGGACGGAAGGCGTGCTGGCGGTGGAAGGGGCGCTGGCCGATGTCGGGCGCGTGGCGCTGCGGCTGGCGACCGCGCCCAAGGTGCCCGCCAACGCGACACAGTAGGCGACGCTACGCGCCGACCCAGTAGGCGGCGCTACGCGCCGACACAGTAGGCGGCGCTACGCGCCGACGCGGTAGCCGGCGCTAAACCCCGATCAGCTTCACGCCGGCGAAGGCGATGGCGGCGATCAGCAGGCTGAGCGCGATGCCCAGCGCCAGCGGCGCCAGGCCACGCGCGCGCAGCGCCTTCAGATCCGTGGACAGGCCGAGTGCCGCGACGCTTGCCGCCATCAGCAGCGGCACCAGGAAGCGGGATGCCTCGATGGCGAGGCCGGGCACCAGGCCGGTCGAGACGATGCCGACCATCACCAGGAACCACACGGCGAACCACGGCACCTGCACCTTCGCCGTGCCGCCACCCGCCGCCGCGCCGCGCGCCACCCACCAGCCAAGCGCCATGATGGCCGGCGCCAGCAGCATCACGCGGGCCAGCTTCATCACGGTGCCGGATTGCGCCGCCTCCGGCCCGCCCGCCGCCGCGGCACCCACCGCCTGCACCACCTCATGCAGGGATGCACCGGCCCACAACCCGTAGGCCAAGGCGGACATGCCCAGCGGCTCCGCCAGCAGCGGCAGCAGCACCAGGCCGACGGTGCCGCACAGGGTGATGACGGCCAGCGCGTAGGTGACATCCTCGTCCTTCGCGCGCACCACCTGGTTGGTGGCGACGATGGCGGACGCCCCGCAGATGCCGGTGCCCATGCCGAGCAGCGCGGCCAGCCCCGGCTGCACACCAAGCAGCCGGCCGAGCCAGATCGCCGCCGGCACCGTGACGCCCACCACCGTCACCGCCAGCGCCAGCGCGCCCGGGCCGAGCGCCAGCACCTCCGTCGCCGTCACCTGCAGGCCGAGGATCACGATGGCAAAGCGCAGCAGCGGCCGGATGGAGAAGGACAGTCCCGCATCCAGCACCGGCTGCCGACCCTTGGCGGAGCGCCAGGCCAGCCCGACCAGCAGCGCGATCACCACCGGATTCAGCGCCGCGATGCCGGACGCATTGCGCAGCCAGACGGAAGCGATGGCGATGACCAGGCACACCAGCAGGCCAGGCGCCAGTTTGCGCAGCTTCGCCACGCGGCCGGAAGGGCCGCCCTGTCCACCGGATGCGACCGCTGCCATGCCGAAAACTCCAACTCCGATCCGGCATCCGACAGCAGGATCATGTCGCGAAACCGGCCCCGAATGGTCGGCCCGTTCGGTATAGGCCCGGCCTTCCGCATGGCCAACCCGCCCCCAGGGGAAGCCCGAGTGGACAGCGCGGCGCATTCCCGGCATGCCGGATGCACCGCAACCGCAGGACTTGCCTGGGCCATGACCGACCCGCACGCGGATGCCACCCTGCTGCCCGCCGCGGTGGGGGTGACGCTGGGGGCGCAGGCGCTGGTGGTGCTGGCCTCCCTCGTGCTGCCGGTGACGGCGGCGCTGGTGCTGCCCGCCGCCGGGCTGCCGCAGGCGGCGGTCGGCTGGTATGCGGCGCTGCTGTTCGCTTCCGGGGCGGTGTCCACGCTGTTCACGCCGCAGCTGGTCGCGGGGCTCGGCCCGGTGCGACTGCACCAGGCGATGCTGGCCAGCGCGGCGGCCGGGCTGCTGGCCCTGGCGATCGCGCATCCGGTGGCGCTGGCGGTGAGCGCGCTGCTGGTGGGGGTGGCCTATGGCCCCGCCAACCCGGCGAGCTCGGCGCTTCTGGCCCGGCTGGCGCCGGCGCGGCTGCGCAACCGGGTGTTCTCGATCAAGCAGGTGGCGGTGCCGGTGGGTGGTGCCACGGCCGGGCTGGTGGTGCCGGTGCTGGCGGCGGGCTTCGGCTGGCAGGCGGCCTGCCTTGCGCTGGCTGCCGCGATGGGGCTGGCGATGCTGGCGGTGCAGCCCTGGCGCTGGCGGCTGGATGCGGGTTCGCTGGCGCCGCGCGGTGGCGGGCTGGGCTTTTCCGCGCCGTTTGCCGCGGTGCTGGCGGGCGGGCCGACGTTGCGGCTGGGGCTGGCCGCGCTGTGCTTCGCCTGCGTGCAATTCACCTTCTCCGCCTTCCTGGTGACGGTGCTGGTGACGGTGGCCGGCTGGAGCATCGCCGCCGCCGGGCTGACGCTGACGGTGGGGCTGCTGGTCTCCATCGCGGCGCGGCTGGCGCTGGGCTGGGTGGCGGACCGGGTGGCGCCTTCCCGGGTGCTGGGCGGGCTGGGGGTGGTGATCGCGCTGGCCTGCCTGGCCTGCCTGGGGCTGGGGCCGGCGACGCCCACCTGGCTGGTCTGGCTGGTGGCGGGGCTGTTCGGCTTCGCCGCCTTCGGCTGGAACGGCATCTGCCTGGCGGAGACGGCGCGGCTGGCAGCGCCGGGGCGGGTGGCGGCGGCGACCTCGGGCATCATGATGATGATCTATGTCGGCGCCTGCCTCGGACCCGCCCTGTTCGGCGCGCTGTTCTCGGCGACGGGCGGGCCGGGGGCCGGTTTTCTCATGTTGGCGGGGCTGGCGCTGGCGCCGTTGGGGTGGCTCAGGCTCAGGGGTTGAAGGCCACCTGCCCGGTCTCCGTGATGTCGTAGCCGCCCATCCGCGCGGCGCGGGCGGCGAAGCCGGCGCTTCGGGCGAAGCGGAACAACGCCTGCAGGGGCGGTTCGAAGTAGGCGCGGCGGCGCATCACCAGGTCGAACCGCTCCCGCACCAGGGGCACGAAATCCAGGCCGCGCGCGGCCGCCTCCGCACGGATGCCGAAGCCGGCATCGGCGCGGTCTTCCGCCACGGCGGCGGCGACCTCGTCCTCCGCCAAGGCGGGCTCGGGCAGGAAGCCGATCGCCTCCAGACGCAGCCCGGCCTCGGCCAGCAGATGCATCAGCAGCACATGGCTGCCGGCGCGCGGCTGGCGGCCGATGATCCGCAGGCCCGGCCGCGCCAGATCCTGCACGCGATGGATGCCGGAGGGATTGCCCGGTGCCAGCAGCAGCCCCTGTTCGCGCCAGGCCCAGATGATGCCGACCACGCCGCGTCCGGCCAGCAGGTCGCGCACCGCCGGTTCGTTGAAGGTGCCGGTATCGGGGTCCAGCAGATGCGTGGCGGCGGCGAGGGCCTGCCCCTCGGCCAGCGCCGCCAGCCCATCCAGGCTGCCGCCGGCCCGCAGCGCCAGGCCGCAGCCGGATTGGCGCACCGCCCAATCCAGCAGCGGGTCGTGGCTGCCGGCCAGGATCGGCAGCGGTGGCGCGGCCACCTCCCCGGCCTCGGCCTGTTCGGCCAGCCAGCTTGCCAGGCGGGCGCGGGGGAACAGCCATTTGCCGCCGATCTGCGCCGCCGGCAGGCGCCGGGCGCGGGCGAGGTCATACAGCGCACGTTCCGACAGGCGCAGCCAGGCGGCGGCCTCCTTCAGTGTCAGGACATCCGGCATATGGCGGCAATTTCCGGCAAATGGTGACGCCACATCGCCGACTGCCGCGGTTGACGTCAAGCCTCGCCATGGTCAGCCTGCCAGGATGAACGACCTGCACAGCGCCGTGGCGCAGGCGATAAGCCTGGTCGCCGCCGCCGACCCCACCCTGGCGCAGATCGTGCTGCTGTCCTTGCGGGTCAGCCTGACGGCGGTGCTGCTGGCCGCGCTGGTTGGCCTGCCGCTCGGCGCGCTGCTGGCGGTGGCGCGGTTTCCGGGGCGCGGCGCGGTGGTCGCGATGCTCAATGCGCTGATGGGGCTGCCGCCGGTGGTGGCCGGGCTGCTGATCTATCTGCTGCTGTCGCGCGCCGGCCCGCTCGGCGCGCTCGGCCTGCTGTTCACGCCGACCGCCATGATCATCGCCCAGGCGGTGCTGGTCGCGCCCATCCTGGCTGCGCTGACCCGCCAGGTGATGGAAGGGCTGTGGGAGGAGTATGCCGAACAGCTCCGCAGCTTCGGCGCCAGCCCGGCGCGGGCCGTACCCACTTTGCTGTGGGATGGCCGCTTCGCCCTGCTGACCGTGCTGCTGGCCGGCTTCGGCCGGGCGAGCGCGGAGGTCGGCGCGGTGATGATCGTCGGCGGCAATATCGAGGGGTTCACGCGGGTGATGACCACCGCCATCGCGCTGGAGACCAGCAAGGGCGACCTGCCGCTGGCACTGGCGCTTGGCCTGGTGCTGATGACGATCGTGCTGGCGGTGAATGCGCTGGCGCAGGGGCTGCGCGACCGCGGCCTGCGGCTGGCCTGATGCGCGCGCCGGACGCCATCCTGCCGCTGCGGGCGGAGGGGCTGGGCTTTGCCGCCGGCGGCGTGGCGGTGCTGCACGATGTGTCGCTGACCCTCGCGGCCGGGCCGCCGACGCTGATCCTCGGCCCGAATGGCGCCGGCAAAAGCGTGCTGCTGCGCCTGCTGCATGGGCTTCTGGCGCCGAGTGCCGGCGCGGTGCGCTGGGGCGGGCCGGCGGCCGATCCGCGCCGCCACCAGGCCATGGTGTTCCAGCGCCCGGTGCTGCTGCGCCGGTCCGTCCTGGCGAACCTACGCTACCCGCTCGCCCTGGCCGGGCTGGACCGTGCCGAGCAGGACCGCCGCGCGGCGGAGGCGCTGGCCCTGGTCGGGCTGGCGCCGCTGGCCGACCGCCCCGCGCGCAAACTCTCGGGCGGGGAGCAGCAGCGCCTGGCCCTGGCCCGCGCCGCGGCGCTGCGGCCGGAGGTGCTGTTCCTCGACGAACCCTGCGCCAGCCTCGACCCCGCCGCGACCGGCGCGGTGGAGCAGATCATCCAGGCGCTGGCGGCGCGCGGCACCAAGCTGGTGATGACGACGCATGACCTCGGCCAAGCCCGCCGCCTGGCCGGGGAGATCGCCTTCCTGCATCGCGGCCGGCTGCTGGAACACACGCCGGCCGCCCGCTTCTTCGCCGGACCCGCGACGGCGGAGGCCGCCGCCTTCCTGCGCGGCGAGCTGATCTGGTAACCGGAGGATCCATCCATGTTGCGTCGCCTGCTGCTTCTCGCGCTTCTTGCATCGCCACTGCCGCTGGCGGCGCAGGACCGGCACATCACCGTGGCCAGCACCACCAGCACGGAGCAATCCGGACTGTTCGGCCATATCCTGCCGATCTTCACGCGGGAGACCGGCATCACCGTGCGCGTCGTGGCGCTCGGCACCGGCCAGGCGTTGGATGTCGGCCGTCGTGGCGATGCCGATGTGGTCTTCGTGCATGACCGCGTGGCGGAGCAGCGCTTCGTGACGGAGGGCCATGGCCTGGCCCGCCAGCACGTGATGTTCAACGACTTCGTCATCGTAGGGCCGGAGGGCGACCCCGCCGGCATCACCGGGTCACGCGACACCGCCGCGGCGCTGAAGCGCATCGCTGAGGCAAACGCGCCCTTCATCAGCCGCGGCGACCGCAGCGGCACCCATGCGGCGGAGCTGCGGCTCTGGCAGCAGGCGGGCGTTGATCCGGCTACCGGTCGTGGCGGCTGGTATCGGGAAATCGGCCAGGGCATGGGGCCGACGCTGAACACGGCGGCTGCCCAGGGCGCCTATGCGCTGACCGATCGCGGCACATGGCTATCTTTCCGCAACCGCCAGGGTCTGGGCATCGTGGTCGAGGGCGATGCGCGCCTGTTCAACCAGTATGGCGTCATGCTGGTGAACCCGCAGCGCCATCCACATGTGAAGCAGGCGGAGGGCCAGCGCTTCATCGATTGGATCACCTCCCCCGCCGGACAGGCGGCCATTGCCGGCTACAAGATCAATGGCGAGCAGCTGTTTTTCCCGAATGCGGCGCAGGCCGAACCGGGCGGCTGAATTTGCTTGTCCGCCGCCAGCCCGGCATAGGCCGCCGATGCGCGACCCTGCCCGCCTCTGCGATGCCGTCATCTTCGACATGGACGGGCTGATCTTCGACAGCGAGGTTCTCTCCCGCGACGCCTTCCTCACCACGGTGCGGGAGCTGGGGCATAGCCTGACCGCCACGCATTACCTGGAGCTGGTCGGCCGCCCCTGGGCGCTCAATCGCGCGACCTTGCAGCGGCATCTCGGGCCGGATCGGGTGGAGCCGTTCCGGGTCACCTGGCTGCATCATTTCGAGGGGCTGCGCCCGCGGCTGGCGATGAAGCCCGGCGTGCGGGAATTGCTGGACCGGCTGGATGCGCTGCGCCTGCCGCGCGCCATCTGCACCTCCTCCGGCCATGCCGATGTGGCGGAGAACCTGGCGCTGCACGGGCTGCATGGGCGGTTCCATGCCGTGGTGGCCGCGGGCGACTATGCCCATGGCAAGCCGGCGCCCGACCCCTTCCTGCGCGCGGCCGACATGCTGGGCGTGGCGCCGGCCGCCTGCCTGGCGCTGGAGGATTCCCACAACGGCGTGCGCGCCGCGGCCGCCGCCGGGATGCGGACGGTGATGGTGCCGGACCTGCTGCCGCCGACGCCGGAACTGCGCGCCCTGTGCCACCACATCGCCGCGGATCTGCATGAGGTGCGGGCGCTGCTCGACTGAACGGACCAGACTGGCGAAGGGCGCGTCCTCGGCGTAGATGCGGGCCATGGCACGTCTCTGGATGGTTCTGGGCGCCCTGTCGGGGCTGATCGCGGTCGGCATGGCCGCCTATGCGAGCCATGGGCTGCCGCCGGAAACGGCCGCGCTCGCGAATACCGGCGCCTCGCTGCAGGTCTGGCACGCGCTGGCACTGCTCGGCTGCGGCATGCTGGCGGAACGCCGGCGCGGGCCACTGGTGCATCTGGCGGCGGGCTGCTTCGTGGTGGGCACGCTGGGCTTTGCCGGCGGGGTCTATGTGCGGGTGCTGACGGAAACCTCGCTCGGCCCGGTCACGCCGATGGGCGGCATGGTGCTGCTGGTCGGCTGGGGCATTCTGGCGGCTGCCGCAGCGCTCGCACCCGAGAAATGATCGCCAGCGCCTATCTCGCCGCCGAGGGCTTTGAGCACGATCTGGCCGAGGAGCTTCTGCGCGCCGGTCGCCGCGTTTCCGCCTGGCATGGCAGGCTGGCGCTGTCGCCCGACCCGCCCGGGGCGGCCGCCTGGGCGCTGGAGGTCTGGACGGCGCCGCAGGAAATCCCCGTCGCCTCCGTCAAGCAGGCCGCCGATGCGCTGCGCGCCATCCAGCGCAACTGGGCCGGCTACGCCGCCGCGCATCACCGCCGCAGCGCGCTGATCACCGAGAAACTGCCACCCGTGAAGGCGCGGCCGCTGGCCTTCCCAGAACCCGCACCCACCGGCCATCTCGGCGCCTGGACGCTGCTGGCGCCGGACCGGCTGCTGGCCAGCCCGGCCAAGACCAGCCCCTTCGTCAATGGCGAGGTCGCCTTCATCGAGGATCGCGAAGGCCCGCCCTCCCGCGCCTATCTCAAGCTGTGGGAGGCGCTGACGCGGCTCGGGCGCCATCCCGGCCCCGGCGAGACCTGCCTCGATCTCGGCGCGGCACCGGGCGGGTGGACCTGGGTTCTGGCAAAGCTCGGCGCGCAGGTGGTGGCGGTGGACAAGGCGCCGCTGGATGCCGCCGTCGCCGCCATGCCCGGCGTGACCATGCGGGCGGAAAGCGCCTTCGGGCTGGAACCTCGCACGGAGCCGAAGGTGGATTGGCTGTTCAGCGACGTCATCTGCTACCCGTCCCGCCTGCTGGGCCTAGTGCAGCGCTGGATCGCCGCCGATGCGGCGCGCAACTTCGTCTGCACGCTGAAATTCCAGGGCGAGACGGACCACGCGACGGCAGAGGCCTTCGCCGCCATTCCCGGCGCCGTGGTGTTCCACGGCGCGCACAACAAGCATGAGCTGACTTTTGCGAGGCTGGACCCGAACCGGCCGGGTTAAGTCGGGCCCGGCTTATGGCCGGAGACGCGCGCCGCCGCGTCCCGCTTCAGCCGCAGCGCCCCCGGCAGCATGGCCAGCATCACCAGCCCCGCCACCACGAAACCGGCCTGGAATTCGAACAACCCCGGCACCGTGGTGCCCTGCCAGGCCATTCCCGCCGACAGCGTCAGCGACCCCAGCACCACGCCCAGCGCCACCGAGAATTGCTGGATCGTCCCGGTCATGGCGGTGGCGGCCGCCAGCTTGTTCTGCGGCACATCGGCAAACGCCATGGTCGCCATGGAGGTGAATTGCAGCGACCGGGACAGGCCGCCCGCCGCCAGCACCGCGAAAATCGCAATCGGCGGCCAGGACGGGTCGAACAGCGCGCAGGCCGCCACCCCCGCCGCCGCCAGCACGGAATTCACCACCAGCACGTTGCGGAAGCCGAAGCGCCGCAGCACCGGGCGGATCAGCGGCTTCATCACCAGCGCGCCGAGCGCGGTCGCGAAGGTGACCAGCCCGCTGCCGGCCGCCGACAGGCCGAAGACCAATTGCAGAGTCAGCGGCAGCAGGAAGGGCAGCGCGCCGGCACCGATGCGGAACAGCGTGCCGCTCAGCATCGGCATGCCGAAGGTGGGGATCGACAGCAGCGAGAGGTCCACCGCCGGTCGCACCGCCTGCTTCGAATGCAGCACCGCCGCCACCGTCGCCGCCGCCCCCAGGCTCAGCACCGTCAGCGGCACCCAGACCGGCGCCAGGTCGCGCCCGATCGTCTCCAGCCCGGATACCAGCAGCGCCAGCGCCAGGCCCCACAGCACCAGGCCGCGCGTATCCAACGGGCCCGGGTCCTGCGGGTCCATCTCCGGGATGAAGCGCCAGACCAGCAGCAGGCCGAGCGCGCCGACCGGGATGTTGATCCAGAACACCGCGCGCCAGGACACCGCATCGGTCAGCAAGCCGCCGATCGGCGGGCCGAAGATCGGGCCAAGCAAGGCGGGCATGGTCAGCCAGGTCATCGCCGTCAGCAATTCCTCCTTGCTGACGCGGCGCAGCAGCAGCAGGCGGCCGACCGGCACCATCATCGCCCCGCCCAGGCCCTGCAGCACCCGCGCCGCCACCAGCGTGCCCAGACCCTGCGACAGCCCCACCAGGGCCGAGGCGCCGGTGAAGACCAGGATCGCCCACATGAAGACGCGCCGCGGCCCGAAGCGATCCGCCACCCAGCCGGAGACCGGGATGAAGACGCATAGCGCCACGAGGTAGGAGGTGATGGCGACCGACAGATGCACCGGGTCCCGCCCGAGATCCCGCGCCATGGCCGGCAGCGCGGTGGCGACCACGCTGCTGTCCAGATTCTGCATGAACAGCGCGCTGGCGACGATGGCCGCGATTATTCTCGGGTCGCGGGGCGCGACGGGGCG
>NZ_JAUYTS010000227.1 GCF_030695085.1 Falsiroseomonas sp.
GGCCCCGGCATCATGGAAGCCGCCAATCGCGGCGCCGCGGATGTCGGCGCGCCCTCCATCGGCTTCAACATCACCCTGCCGCATGAGCAGGCGCCGAACGCGTTCTCCACCCCGGCGCTGACCTTCCGCTTCCACTATTTCGCCATGCGGAAGATGCACCTGGCGATGCGGGCCAATGCGCTGGCGGTGTTCCCCGGCGGCTTCGGCACCTTCGACGAGCTGTTCGAGCTGCTGACCCTGGTGCAGTCCCGCAAGGTAGGCCCCCTGCCCATCGTGCTGTTCGGCAGCGCCTATTGGAACGAGGTGGTGAATTTCGAGGCGATGGCCCGGCACGGCATGATCGCCAAGGAGGATCTCAGGCTGTTCGAGGTGGTGGACGAACCGGAGGAGGGCTGGGCCGCCCTGGTACGCCGCGGCCTGCGCGCCCACACGCCACCGTCCCAGGCGCCCGGGCCCGCAGCCGAGCCGGCACCGCCACCGAAGCGCCGCGCGCGACGCTGAGGGTCCGGGGCGCGCCTCATCGGCGCAGCACCAGCAGCCCCGCCAACCCCTGCAGCGCCAGCGTCGCCCACAGCGCCGCCTCCGTGCCTGCCGATTCGCGCAGCAGCCCGAACACGGCCGGGGCGAAGGCATAGAGCGCCTGGTTGATCGCCTGCATCAGCGCCACAACCCGCCCCACCTCGGCGGCCGGAAACTCCGCCTGGGCGATCAACGGCGGCAGCGACAGCAGGTTGCCCACCCCCATCCCGAACAGCGCGCAGCCGGCCAGCAGCAGCGGCACGGACCCATTCGCCGAGACCAGCGCCAGGCTGCCGGCCATCTGCACCGCGAAGGTGGCCGCCGCCGCCCAGCGCCGGCGCGGGCCATCCGGCAGCACCCAGGCGGTCACGGTGCGGCCGATCAGCGCGAAGCTGGTCACCAGCGCCATGGCAAGCCCCGCCCCGCGCACGCCGAGCGCCGGCAGCAGCAGGGACACCAGATGCGTCACCAGCCCCATCTGCGCGAACAGCCCGATGGCGAAGGCGATCGACAGGCCGCGGAACACCGGGTCCCGCAGCAGCGCGGCACGGCCGCGCGCCGGGGCGGGCGCCGCCGCCGGGGCAGGCGGGGCAGCCAGCCCATCGGCATGCTGGCCGAATTCCGCCGGCCCGCGCCCCAGCACCCGCGCGGCCAGCGGCCAGGCCACCGCCAGCAACAGCGCGGCCACCACGGCGGTGGCCCGCCCAAAGCCGAAGCCGGCGATCAGCCAGGCCCAGAAGGGCGTCATCAGGATGCCGCCGAAGCTCGCGCCGTTGAAGGCCATGGCCAGCGCCGCCGGGCGCCGGCGGTCGAACCAGGGGCTCAGCATGGCGTTGATCGCCGCCCCGCTGGTCAGCGCCCAACCCACCCCGGTCAGCATCGCCGCGCCGAACATCATCCAGGGCGCCGACCCGAACCCCCAGCCGAGCAGCCCGGCGGCGGAGGCCGCGACGCCGCCCTGTGTCACCGCCGCGATGCCGAAGCGGCGGTGCAGATCCGGCAAGCTGGCCACCAGCGCGGCGGCCACCAGGAAATGCCAGGTCACGGCAGCCGAGAGCAGGCCCAGCGACCAGCCACGGCTTTGCGCCAGGGTGGCCATGAACACGCCCGGCCCATAGAAGCCGATTCCCCAGGCAAGCACGGCCAGCGCAAAGGCGCCCGCCACCACCCTCCAGCCCCGGAATCCGCCTGCCATCTGCCGATCCTGGCCCGCCGCGCGCCGTCCCGGAAGCCGTTCGCGCGCCGGAGATAGGTTGCCGCAACGCAATACGCATGCTAAGGCGCCGCGGCCGCATAAACGGGGTGGTCACACCTGCCCCCGGGCCCGCGTGCCGCATTTCACGCTCCGACCAGAGACAGGACCGGGATCCCCTTGGCCTCCGAAGCGACCACCGTTACCTCGGCCTTCACCCAGGCCCCGAACCCAACCGGGCTGTCGGAGCGCTATGCGCTCGCGCTGTTCGGTATCGTCGATGATCTGCATGCGACCGAGCCCGGCGCCGCCGACCGGATCGCCGCCGATCTCGACCGGCTGTTCCGCCTCTGGCAGGAAGATGCCGGCTTCCGGTCCTTCGTGGCGGATCCCCGCTATGACAGCACGGAACAGAAGCGCGCGATCTTCGCAGTGCTGGAGCGTGTCGGCATCGGCACCGAAATCCGCAACCTGCTGGGCGTGATGATCATCAACCGGCGCCTCGCGGCGCTGCCGGAGGTTGCCGCCAGCTTCGGCGCGCTGCTTTCGGCCCGGCGTGGCCAGCAGATTGCCACCGTCTCCACCGCCCATGGCCTGACCGATACGCAGCGCGCGCAGATCGTCGCGCGGCTGACGGAGGCCGGATATTCCGGCGTGCAGCTGAAGGAAAGCGTGGACCCGACCCTGCTGGGTGGTCTCGTCGTCCGTATCGGCTCGCGCCTCTATGACAATTCTCTCAAGTCCAAGCTGCAGCGCCTGCAGTACGCCATGAAGGGGGCCGCCTGATGGATATCCGTCCTGCCGAAATCTCGGAGATCCTGAAGGCTCAGATCTCCGGTTTCGACGCCGAAGCCAATGTCGCCGAAGTCGGCACCGTGCTGACCGTGGGCGACGGCATTGCCCGCGTCTTCGGCCTGCAGAACGTCATGGCCGGTGAGCTGGTGGAATTCCCCGGCGCCGGCATCAAGGGCATGGCGCTGAACCTCGAGACCGACAATGTCGGCGTCGTCATCTTCGGCGACGACCGCGGCGTGAAGGAAGGCGACACCGTCTCCCGCACCGGCGAGATCGTGGACGTCGGCGTCGGCAAGGGTTTCCTCGGCCGCGTCGTGGACGCGCTGGGCAACCCGATCGACGGCAAGGGCCCGATCGCCATCGAGAAGCGCATGCGCGTCGAGGTGAAGGCCCCGGGCATCATTCCGCGCAAGTCGGTGCATGAGCCGATGCAGACCGGCATCAAGGCGATCGACGCCCTGATCCCGATCGGCCGTGGCCAGCGCGAGCTGATCATCGGTGACCGCCAGACCGGCAAGACCGCCGTCATCCTGGACACCATCATCAACCAGAAGGTGGCCAATGAGGCCGCTGGCGATGATGAATCCAAGAAGCTGTACTGCATCTACGTCGCCATCGGCCAGAAGCGCTCCACCGTCGCCCAGTTGGTGAAGACGCTGGAAGAGAACGGCGCGATGGAATATTCCATCATCGTCGCCGCCACCGCCTCCGACCCGGCGCCGATGCAGTTCCTGGCCCCCTATACCGGCTGCACCCTCGGCGAGTATTTCCGCGACAACGCCATGCACGCGGTCATCTTCTATGATGACCTGTCGAAGCAGGCTGTCGCCTATCGCCAGATGTCGCTGCTGCTGCGCCGCCCGCCGGGTCGCGAGGCCTATCCGGGCGACGT
>NZ_JAUYTS010000230.1 GCF_030695085.1 Falsiroseomonas sp.
GCCGAGAAGCGCGGCTATGCCGACGCCATGATGCTGGACTGGCGCGGCTATGTCGCCGAGGCGACGGGGGCCAATGTCTTCTTCGTCCAGGACGGGGTGCTGCACACCCCGCCGATCGACGCCATCCTCGACGGAATCACCCGCCAGACCATCATCGAGATGGCGGCGGCCAAGGGCATCGAGGTGGTGGTGCGCCACATCCGGCCCGAGGAGCTGTCGAGCTTCAGCGAATGCTTCGTCACCGGCACCGCCGCCGAGGTGACGCCGGTGAGCGAGATCGGGGAATATCGCTTCACCCCCGGGGCCCTGTCGCTGGGGTTGATGGAGGACTACGGCCGCCTTGTCCGCCGCCAGGCCTGACCGGCGTGAAGCCGCACCGGCGTCAGCCCGGCCGCATTCGTTGACATCGGTGCTCGCCGCTCATCGCGATCAGCTGCGCGATCTCGAGGCCGCTGGCCGGTTGCGCACGCTCCGGCCTCGCCTCGGAGTCGATTTCGCCTCCAATGACTACCTCGGCTTGGCGGGATCCGCGGCTCTTGGCGCTGCGGTGGCGGCGGCGCTGGAGCGCGGCGTGCCAGTCGGGTCCGGCGGGTCGCGCCTGCTGCGCGGAAACCACCCGGAGCATGAAGCGCTCGAGGCCGAGGCGGCTAGCCTGTTCGGGAGCGAAGCGGCCCTCTACTTGAGCAGCGGCTACGCCGCCAACTCGGCGATGCTGGCGACCCTGCCGCAAACAGGCGACCTCGTCGTTCACGACGCGCTGATCCACGCCAGCGCCCACGAGGGGATGAGGCTGGGCCGCGCCGAGACGCTGGCCTTCGCCCACAACGACGTCGCCGACCTGGAGGCTGCGGTGGCCGGCTGGCGGGCGCGGGGCGGTCGGGGGCGGGTGTGGATCGCGGTCGAAAGCCTTTACAGTATGGACGGCGACCGTGCGCCCTTGGCGGCGATGGCGGCCGCCGCCGACCGGCTGGACGCCATGCTGCTGGTTGATGAGGCCCATGCGGTCGGG
>NZ_JAUYTS010000231.1 GCF_030695085.1 Falsiroseomonas sp.
GGCCCCCCCGCCCCCCCGTGGGGGGGGTGGGTGGGGGTGGGGGCCAGGACGGCCCCCGGAAGGTTCAGGTCTGGGCGTACAACCAGGGCTGCGCCGCGCGCTGCTTCGCCTCGAAGCCATCGATCGCGGGCGCGTGCTGCAGGGTCTGGCCGATATCGTCGAGGCCGTTCAGCAGCAGGTGACGGCGGAAGGGATCGACCTCGAAGGGAATCTCCTCGCCATTGGGGCGCACTACCACCTGGCGCTCCAGATCCACGGTCAGGCGCGCATTGCCGCCCATCCGCGCATCTTCCATCAGCTGCTCACACACCGCGCGCGGCAGGGCCACCGGCAGCACGCCGTTCTTGAAGCTGTTGGAGTGGAAGATATCCGCGAAATCCGGCGCGATGACGCAGCGGATGCCGAAATCCAGCAGCGCCCAGGGCGCATGTTCGCGAGAGGAGCCGCAGCCGAAATTGTCGAAGGCGATCAGGATCTCCGCGCGGCGGTAGGGTTCCTGGTTCAGCACGAAGTCCGGGTTCTCCGACCCGTCCTCCTTGTAGCGCATATTGGCGAAGAGCGACTTGCCGAGGCCGGTGCGCGCGATGGTCTTGAGGAAGCGCGCCGGGATGATCTTGTCGGTGTCGATGTTCGCGGCGGGCATTGGCGCCGCGACGCCGGTCAGCGTGGTGAAGGCCCTCATCTCACACACCCCCTTCGAGCTTGCGGACATCCACCAGATGGCCGTGGATCGCCGCCGCCGCCGCCATGGCCGGGGAGACGAGATGGGTGCGGCCGCCCGGCCCCTGGCGACCCTCGAAATTGCGGTTCGAGGTGCTGGCGCTGCGCTGGCCGGGCTTCAGCTTGTCCGGGTTCATGCCGAGGCACATCGAACAGCCCGCCTCGCGCCATTCGAAACCGGCCTCCTTCAGCACGATGTCGAGCCCCTCATCCTCCGCCTGCTTCTTCACCAGGCCGGAGCCGGGCACCACAAGGGCGCGGACGCCATCGGCCACCTTCTTGCCGCGGGCAATGGCGGCGGCGGCGCGGATATCCTCGATGCGGGAATTGGTGCAGGAGCCGATGAAGGCGACGTCGATCTTCAGCCCTTCCAGCTTCTGGCCCGGCTGCAAATCCATGTAGTGCAGCATGCGCGTCATCTGCGCGCGGCGGTCCTCATCCTCGACCAGCGCCGGGTCGGGCACCACGCCGGTGATCGGCAGTACGGCCTCGGGGTTCGTGCCCCAGGTGACCTGCGGTGCGATCTCGGCGGCGTCGAGCACCACTTCCTTGTCGAAATGCGCGCCGGAATCGGAGGGCAGCGTCTTCCACCAGGCGACCGCCTTGTCGAAATCCGCACCCTTCGGCGCGAAGGGGCGGCCCTTCACATAGTCGAAGGTCACCTGGTCCGGCGCCACCATGCCGGCGCGGGCGCCGGCCTCGATCGTCATGTTGCAGAGCGTCATGCGCCCGGCCATGTCCAGCGCGCGGATCGCCTCGCCGGCATATTCGATGACGAAGCCGGTGCCGCCGCCGGTGCCGATCTTGCCGATGATCGCCAGCACGATGTCCTTCGCCGTGCATGCCGCCGGCAGCGTGCCATCGACCGTCACGCGCATGTTCTTCGCCGGCTTCTGCAGCAGCGTCTGGGTGGCCATCACATGCTCCACCTCCGACGTGCCGATGCCGAAGGCGAGCGCGCCGAGCGCGCCATGCGTCGAGGTGTGGCTGTCGCCGCAGACCAGCGTCATGCCCGGCAGGGACAGGCCCAGCTCCGGCCCGATGACATGCACGATGCCCTGGCGGATATCCGTCAGCGGAATGTAGGGCACGCCGAATTCGGCGACGTTCTTCTCCAGCGTCTCGACCTGCATCCGGCTTTCCGGATCCTCGATGCGGCCGTAGCGGGAGCTGTCGGTGGCGATGTTGTGGTCCACCACCGCGATGGTCGCATCCGGCCGGCGCAGCTTGCGGCCGGCGAGGCGAAGGCCTTCGAAGGCCTGGGGGCTGGTGACTTCGTGGGTGAGGTGCTTGTCGATGTAGAGAACCGCGGTGCCATCCGGCAGCGTGTCCACCACATGGGCGTCCCAGATCTTGTCAAACAGCGTGCGTGGCTTGGCCATCGCTTTCCCCTTTGCCTTCTTGTCCCCCTCCCCGATGGCCCCGCCCGAATGGCGGGGCCGCTGCCGGGTCAGGAGGCGGTGGCGGGCACTTCGCGCTTGTCGCGCGCCCGCTCGACGATGCGCGCGGACTTGCCGGTCCGGCCACGCAGGTAATACAGCTTCGCGCGCCGCACCTTGCCGCGACGCACCACGATGATCTCCGCCACATTCGGCGAATACAGCGGGAAGATACGCTCCACGCCCTCGCCGTAGGACAGCTTGCGGACGGTGAAGTTGCTGTTCAGGCCGCGGTTGCTGCGCGCGATGCAGACGCCTTCATAGGCCTGCACGCGGGTGCGCTCGCCTTCGACGACCTTCACCATGACGCGGACGGTATCGCCCGCATCGAAGGCCGGCGTCGCGCGCTTCTCGGAGAGGCGCGCCTGCTGGGCGGCCTCGAACTGCTGGAGCAGGTTCATCGGGTGGTTCCTTCCAATCTGTGCATCTAGGCGGCGGCCGGGTGGCCGTCCAGCCGCCCCGCCTTGGCCGTGTTCGGTTGTTCCGCCTTGCGGCGGGTGAATTGGTCCCAGAGGTCCGGCCGCCGCGCACGGGTCGCGGCCTCCGCCTCGGCGCGGCGCCAGCGGGCCACTTCGGCATGATGGCCGGAGAGCAGCACATCGGGCACGCGGTGGCCCTGCCATTCGGCGGGGCGGGTGTAGTGCGGATATTCCAGCAGGCCGTCCGCGCCGTGGCTTTCCTCCGCCGCGCTGGCCGCCCCGCCCATCACCCCCGGCAGCAGCCGGATGCAGGCGTCAAGCAGCAGCAGCGCCGCAGGCTCGCCGCCCGACAGCACGAAATCCCCGGCCGAGACCTCGACCATGCCGCGCGCCTCGATCACCCGCTGGTCGACACCCTCGTAGCGGCCACACAGGATCACCACGCCGGGGCCGGCCGACAGATCCCGCACCAGCGCCTGGTCCAGCAGACGCCCACGCGGCGTCAGATAGACCAGCGGCGCGCCCGGATTGGCCGCGGTTGCCGCCTCGCAGGCTGCATCCAGCACATCCGGCCGCATCACCATGCCGGCGCCTCCGCCGAAGGGCGTGTCGTCCACCGTGCGGTGCCGGTCCGTGGCGAAGCCGCGAATATCCATCGCCTCGATCGCCCAGCGACCCTCCCGCAACGCCTTGCCGGCGAGCGACAGGCCGAGCGGCCCCGGGAACATCTCCGGGAACAGGGTCAGGATGGTGGCCTGCCAGGTCACGCCGCGGCCTCACCCGGCTGCGGCGGGATGATGACTTCGCCGGGCGGCACCACCACCACGCGGCCGCCGGCGACATCCACCACCGGCACGACGGCCTTGGTGAAGGGCAGCAGCAGCTCGCCGGAGGCGGCATCGATGACAAGGAAGGCACCGGCACCATGGTCCTGCACCGCGCGCACCGTGCCGAGCTTCGCCCCATCCTCCCCGAAGGCCGGCAGGCCCTCCAGGTCGCACAGGAAGAACTCGTCCGGGTCCTCGGGCGGCGGCAGGCGGTCGCGCTCGGCGTAGAGCTTCACGCCCGTCAGCTTCGCGGCCTGCTCGCGGTCCGTCACACCCTCGATGCGGGCGATGCCGTCCGGCATGGCGGTCACGGCGAAGCGGCGGGTGCCGGCCTCATCCGTCAGCGGGCCGTAATTGCCGATCGCGCGTGGGTCCGCGGTGAAGGCGCGCAGGCGCACGAGTCCGCGCACGCCATGCGGCCTGCCGATCTCGCCCACGATCACGCGCTTCACCCGGTCCACCGATCAGCCCTTACGCTCAGCCCGCGTTCGCGGCGGCGCGTTCCTGCGCCTTCTTCTTCGGCAGGGACTGCTTGGGCTGCTCCGGGTACACCGGCATCGGCGCCAGGCCGGCATGGCCGAGGAACTTGGCCACACGCTCCGTCGGCAGCGCGCCGACCGACTTCCAATAGGTGATGCGCTCGGCGAACAGCCGCACGCGGTCGGCGTGGTCCGACGGCAGCATCGGGTTGTAGCTGCCCAGCTTCTCGATGAAGCGGCCGTCACGCGGGCTGCGGCTGTCCGCCACCACGATGTGGTAGTAGGGACGCTTCTTGGCGCCGGCGCGCGCGAGGCGGATCTTGAGGCCCATCTGTATTCTGCTCCTAGAAAGGTCGTTTGTTGCCGAGACCGGGCATCAGCGAGGCGAGACCACCGCGCATCATCCCCTTCTGGCCCATCTTGTTCATCCGCTTCATCATGTCCGACATGTCGTCGAACTGCTTCAGCAGGCGATTGACTTCCTGAACCGTCGCGCCTGACCCGGCCGCGATGCGCTTTTTGCGCGAGGCCTTGATCAGCTCCGGCTTCCGCCGCTCCTTCATCGTCATCGAGGAGATGATGGCGGCCTGGCGCTTCAGCATCGACTGGTCGAGATTCGCGTTCTCGATCTGCGCCTTCATCTTGCCGATGCCGGGCAGCATGCCGAGGATGCCGGACAACGAACCCATCTTGCCGATCTGCTTGATCTGCTGGGCGTAGTCCTCGAGGTCGAACGACCCCTTCTGCATCTTCTTGGCGAGCTTTTCCGCTTCCGCCTGGTCGATGGTCTCCGCCGCACGCTCGACGAGCGAGACGATGTCGCCCATGCCGAGGATGCGGTTGGCGATGCGATCCGGATGGAAATCCTCCAGCGCATCCAACTTCTCACCGGCACCGAGCAGCTTGATCGGCGCGCCGGTTACTGCCCGCATGGACAGCGCCGCACCGCCGCGCGCATCGCCATCGACACGCGTCATGACGATGCCGGTGACGCCGACCTGCTCGTTGAAGGCGCGCGCCGTCTGCACCGCGTCCTGGCCGGTCATCGCATCGACCACCAGCAACGTCTCATGCGGCTTGGCGAAGGCCTTCACCGAAGCCACTTCGGCCATCAGCTCGGCGTCGATGGACAAGCGACCGGCGGTGTCGAGGATGACCACGTCGTACAGCTCGCGCCGCGCCACATCCAGCGCGCGGGCGGCGATCTCGAGCGGCTTCTGCCCCATGACGATGGGCAGGCAGGTGACCTCGGCGCGATCCGCCAGCTGCTGCAACTGCAGCTGCGCCGCCGGGCGATGCACGTCGAGCGAGGCGAGCAGGACCTTCTTGCGATCCCGCGTGCGCAGCCGCAGCGCGATCTTGCCTGAGGTGGTGGTCTTGCCCGAACCCTGCAGGCCGACCATCAGGATCGGCAGCGGCGAGGGCGCATTCAGGTCGATGCCGCGCTTGCCGTCATCCCCTTCGCCGCCACCCAGCGCCGCGACCAGCGCGGCGGTGACGATCTTGATGACCTGCTGCGCCGGGGAGACGCTGCGGATGACTTCCTGGCCCACGGCGCGGTCGCGCACGCGGTTCACCAGGTCCTTCACCACGGGCAGGGCGACATCGGCCTCCAGCAGCGCCACGCGGACTTCCCGCAGCGCCTCCTGGACATCGGCATCGGACAGCGCGCCACGACGGCGCAGCTTGTCGAAAACCCCTGTCAGCCTGTTGCCCAGCGCCTCGAACATCGTGGCGGATCTAGCCCTTCAAACCGTGGCGACGCCCCCAAACGAAATCGCGCCGCTGCGCGAGTCTTCGCGGAGCGACGGAGCCGACCCACCTGTGGCGGGGCGACCAATGCATCAGGGGGTGCCTGATGGGCGTTCCCTACTGCCTGGCGGGGCCTGCGGTCAAGCGCCCGCCGCCGGATCGCGCGGCTTTCGCCCCACCACCACCAGGTTCCGCAGCGCATCGGCCGGCAGGGTGGCGGCTGCCTCCGCGCTGTCCCAGCAAGCGGAATACTGTGCCAGTTCCAGCACCAGCCCGGCCGCCTGCATCGCCTCAAGCAGCTCCGCCATGGTGTATTCGCGGACATGGTGGTGGAAGCGGTCCTCCGGCCGGAATTCGGGCCGGAACAGCGGCTGCGGGTTGCGCCCGGCGAGGATCAGGCCGCGGCAACCCTGGCGCAGGAAATTCGGCGTCGTCACATACAGCAGCCCACCCGGCCGCAGCGTGCCGGCCAGCGCCCGGAACAGATTGGCCGGGTTGACCAGCAGATGTTCCAGCACCTCGCACAGCATCACCATATCGAGGTCGCGCAGCGGCGGGTCGGGCAGCGGCAGGGTGGTTGCGCTGCGGAGGTCCAGCTTCTCCAGATCCACCTGCACCGCCCGCTCCACAATGCCGTCGAGCTGCTTGTGCCTGAACAGGCAGGCCGCCGTCAGTCGCAGTTCCGGAAAGGCGGCGTGGAACAGCATCGGCGTGATGGAGGAGCCGATCTCCAGCACCCGGCAGCGCGGCCAGCCCGGCTCCGGCGCCAGCAGGGTCTCGATGGCGTACAGCGCCTCGGCGAAGCGCAGCCGGTGGTCACGGGCGTAATCCTGCTGGTCCGGGCGCAGGCTGCCTGCCGCCACCAACCCGGCCAGCGCCTGGTCGAAGGCCGCGACGTGGGACCGGCAGGCGGCGCCAAACGCCGCGGAGCGGGCCTGCAACACCGCATCCGCCGCCAGCGGGCCAGGCACCGGCACGGGGAAAGGGGAAGCCGGAGGTTCCGGCGGTGCCACGATGGGGGCGGACAGGCGAGCCAGCCGGCTCCGGATTGCCCCGAACATACCGGCCAGCCCCCTCTGATGGTCGCCTATTTGGGCGCCAGCACCATGATCATCTGGCGGTTTTCCAGGCGCGGCATGGATTCCACCTTGGTGGCTTCGGCCAATTCCGTCCGGATCCGGTCCAGCACCTTCAGGCCGAGGTCCTGATGCGCCATTTCACGGCCGCGGAAGCGAAGCGTGACCTTCACCTTGTCGCCGTCGCCGATGAATTCCTTCATCTGCCGCATCTTCACGTCGTAATCATGGTCGTCGATATTCGGACGGACCTTGATTTCCTTCAGCTCGACGACCTTCTGGCGCTTGCGCGCCTCGTTGGCCTTCTTCTGCTGCTCGTACTTGTACTTGCCGTAGTCCGTGATCTTGCAGACCGGCGGAGCGGCGTTCGGGCTGATCTCGAGCAGGTCGAGGCCGACCTCATACGCCCGCAGCAACGCGTCGCGCGCAGACATCACCCCGATCATTTCACCGTCCTGATCGATCAGGCGGACCTGGGGGACACGGATGTCTTCATTGACCCGCGGGCCGTCGCGCGTCGGCAACTGGGCGGGCATCGGACCTCGGGCTATAGCGCTCTCCTGTCGTGGTTCAAGACGAATTCCGGTTTGTTATGGCGATCCGGTCCCGCCGAAGCAAGCGGCGGCGGGCATCTCGGCCCATCTGCCGCCGCAAAATGTGGCATTATTGCGCCAGTTCGGATACCGGCTGGAGAAGGTCCGGCGCGGTGGCTTCCGCCACAAGCCGGGCGACTGCCTCCGAAAGTGGCAGGCTTTCCTGCTCCCGCCCAGGAAGGCGGCGCAGCACCAGCATGCCCTCCTCCGCCTCCCGCCGCCCGACAACGGCCAGGACCGGCACGCGCTGGGCGATGTGGTCGGGCACCTTGCGGTTGATCTTCTCGTTCCGCAGATCGAGTTCCACCCGCAGCCCGGCCTTGGCCAGCGCCGCGGCGGCCTGACGCGCGTAGCCATCGGCATCCGAGACGATGGTCGCCACCACCACCTGCACCGGCGCCAGCCAGAGCGGGAAGCGGCCCGCATGCTGTTCGATCAGGATGCCGAGGAAGCGCTCGAAACTGCCGAGAATTGCCCGGTGCAGCATGACCGGCCGCTTGCGGGTACCATCCTCCGCCGCATAGGTCGCATCCAACCGCTCCGGGAGCACGAAATCCACCTGGAGCGTGCCGCATTGCCAGTCGCGACCGATGGCATCGCGCAGCACGAATTCCAGCTTCGGGCCGTAGAAGGCGCCCTCCCCCGGGTTCAGTTCGTAGCCGACGCCGGCCACCGCGCAGGCTTCCTTCAGCGCGCCCTCGGCCCGGTCCCAGGTGGCGTCATCGCCGGCGCGCACCGCCGGCCGGTCGGAGAACTTCACCCGGAAATCGGTGAAGCCGAGGTCGCGATAGATGCCCGACAGCAGCGCCACGAAATGCACCGTCTCATCCGCGATCTGGTGCTCCTCGCAGAAGATGTGCGCGTCATCCTGGGTGAAGGCGCGCACCCGCATGATGCCGTGCAGCGCGCCGGATGGCTCGAACCGGTGGCAGGCGCCGAATTCGGCCATGCGCAGCGGCAATTCGCGATAGCTGCGGACGCCCTGGTTGAAGATCTGCACATGGCAGGGGCAGTTCATCGGCTTCAGCGCATAGATGCGGTCCGCCTCGTCCTTGTCCTCGACCTTGGCGAGGAACATGGCGTGGCGGAATTTCTCCCAATGGCCGGATTCCTCCCACAGGCGGCGGTCCACCAGCTGGGGGGTCTTCACCTCCTGGTAGTCGGCCTGGTCCAGCCGGCGGCGCATGTAGTCTTCGACCGTACGGTACAGCTTCCAGCCCTTCGGGTGCCAGAAGACGCTGCCGGTCGCTTCCTCCTGCAAATGGAACAGGCCCATTTCCTTGCCGATGCGGCGGTGGTCGCGCTTCTCCGCCTCCTCGATCTGCAGCAGATGGGCGTCGAGTTCCTTCTGGTCGCGCCAAGCGGTGCCGTAGATGCGCGACAGCACCGGATTCTCCGGCTTGCCGCGCCAATAGGCGCCGGCGACCTTCATCAGCTTGAAGGCGGTGCCGACATCGCCGGTGCCGCGCATATGCGGCCCGCGGCACAAATCGATCCAGTCGCCCTGGCTGTACAGGCTGATATCGACGCCATCCGGCAGGTCGCGAATCAGCTCGACCTTGAAGGCCTCGCCCTTCTTCTCGAACAGGGAGGTGGCTTCGGCACGGGACACCACGCTGCGCTTGAACGCCGCGTTGCGCGCCACGATTTCCCGCATCCGCGCCTCGATCGCGGCGAAATCCTCGACGCTGAAGGGCTGGTTGCGGAAGAAGTCGTAGTAGAAGCCGTTCTCGATGGTCGGGCCGATGGTGACCTGGGTGCCGGGGAACAGGTCCTGCACCGCCTCCGCCAGCACATGGGCGGCATCGTGGCGGATCATCTCCAGCGCCTCGGGGTCGCGGCGGGTGATGAAGCGCAGGCTGGCATCGGCCGATATCTCGTCCGACAGGTCGCGCAGCACGCCATCCACCATCATGGCAAGCGCGGCCTTGGCCAGGCCGGGGCCGATGCTGGCCGCGACCGTCGTGCCCGTGACGGGCCCGGCGAAGTCGCGGACGGAACCGTCAGGCAGGGTGATCGCGGGCATGGTGATACAAGGCTCCTGGGCTGTGCCATAAAGGGCGCGGACCATGGGCAGCCCACCGCCCCGCCGTCAAGGCGCAGCAGGGCATGCCTGGGCCTTATCACTCGTATGACGCGGTTTTATCTTTGCCTGGAAGCCTGAATGACCGATCGAGACCCACTTCCGCGTGCCGCCCTTTATGTCGATTTCGACAATGTCTTCATGGCCCTGCTGCGCTGGGACGAACGGGCGGCCTATGCCTTCGGCGAGCGCCCCGATGCCTGGCTCGCCTGGCTGGAGGGACGTGAGGAAGGCGGCAAGCCGGCCACGCGCCGCACCCTGGTGCGCCGCTGCTACCTGAACCCGGGCGGATACTGGGATTTCCAGGCGGGCCGGCCGGTGGCGCGCTACCGGGCGACGAAGGATCTGCGCAACCGCACCTATTTCTCCGAATTCCGCGCCGCCTTCGTGCAGGCCGGCTTCGACGTGGTGGATTGTCCGCCCGTCGCCTGGCTGAAGAACAGCGCCGACATGAAGATGGCCCTCGATATCCGGGAGGCGCTGGACCACCGCACCCGATTCGAGGAATTCGTGCTGCTGTCCGGCGACAGCGATTTCCTGCCGGCGCTGGCCCGGCTGCGCGCGCATGACCGGCGCATCACCATCCTGGCGCAGGATACGGCCAAGGCCGCCTATCTGGCGGCGGCCGACCTGGTGGTGGGCCTCGATGAACTGGCGCATGAGGGCATGGGCAACCTGCCGATCGCCCAATTCCCCACCACGGCCCCGGCCCGGGTCGAGGTGCCGCGCAGCGAACCGGCGCGGCCGGATCTGCCGGCGCTCCGCGCCCAGGCGCTGGAATGGGTGCGGGATGCGGTGGCCCGCAGCCCCGGCGGCGCGCTGCGCCTGACCGATATCGGCCAGGCCCTCCCACGCGCCTTCCCCGCCCTGCGAAGCACGGATTATGCCGGGGCCGGCTCGCTCGGCGCCTTGATCGAGGAAGCGCAGGATCGCCGCCTGTCGCTCTCCGGCCCGCCGGCGCGGCGCTGGGTGTTCGATGCCGAGCGCGGCGCGGCGCCCGAGGACATCCCCGCGGAGGAGAAGCCGGGCGAGGCGGTGGATGCACCGGAGGAGGCCCCGGCATCGGCCGAAGCACCCCAGGCCGAAGCACCCGCCCTCGCAGCGCCCGAGGCCGAGACGCCCGAAGCCGAGGCGCCGCAGCCGGACCCGGTCGGGGTCAGCGACACGGCCCTGATGGAGGCGCCGCAATTGCTGCGCGACCTGCTCTGGGGTTCGCGCGACCCGAAGGGCCTGCCGCACGACCTGCCTGCCTTCACCCCGGCGGAGCTGGGCTTCCTGCTGCAGGCCGTGGTGGCCGCCATGCCGCTGGAGCCAGCCAGCGCCGCGCCCGACATCGCCAGGGCGGCCGGCGCCGAAGGCTTGCAGGTCTCGGCGCGGGAGGTGACGGCGCTGCTGCGCTGGCTGATGCGTGGCTACGTCAAGCTGCATGAGCCGGCGACGCCGGAAGGCGCCGCCCGCCTGTCCCGGGTGCTGTTCGCCACCCTGGTCAACACTGCCCGCGCGGCTGGCGAGAAGCTGAGCGAGACGGAGACGGAGGCGCTGCGGGCCTGGACGCAATCCGGCCTGGGCTGAAACCGACAGCCGGCTGGCCCGCCTGCTCACGGGCGGGCCAGCCGCCCTGCCATGGGGCGTGAGGTCAATCCGGCGGCAGGATGCCGGCCAGCGCCGCATTCACCGCATCCAGTCCCAGCCCGGAGAGCGGCACATGCCGCAGCACCGCCACGCTGGGGCCGCGCGGGGCACACAGCGCCGGGTCGCTGTCACCGCCGAACAGCGCCAGCGTCGGGCAGCCGGCGGCGGCGATCAGATGCGTTGGCCCGGTGTCATTGCCCAGCGCGAAGCGGGCACGCCGGGCCAACGCCGCAATCTCCGCGAAGCCGGTGCGCCCGGCCAGGTTGATGGTGCCCGGCGCCGCATCGGCGATCTGCGCCGCCATCGCCGCCTCCGCCTTGCCGCCGAGCACCACGCAGGGAATCGGGCTGGCCGCGGCGAAGTCGGCGAAGCGGGCTTCCGGCCAGCGCTTGCCCGGGCGCTGCGGCGATGCCCCCGGCACCAGCAGGGCGAATTCCGGCGGCAGGCCGAAGCCGCCAAGATCGGCCGCGAGCCAATCCAGCGCCGGGGCCGGGAACGCCGTGATCCCCGCGGCTTCCAACTGCTCGCGCTGCCGCTCGACTGTGTGCAGCGCGTCGCGGTGCGGATTGTCATGCGGGTGGGATGCGCCGCGCGCCACGCCGGACCACTCCACCCCCAGCCCGACCAGCCAGCGGTAGCGGGAGGACCGGCCGGAGGTCTGCAGATCATAGACCCGCCCGAACCGCGCGCTCCGCAGCCGGCGGCGCAGGCCGAGCACGGCGCGCGGGTCGTGCCATGCGGGGCGGCCCTCGGACCAGACCTCGTCGAACCAGGGGCTGCGGCGGGCGAGATCGGCGAAGGGCGGCGTGGTCAGCAGCACGATGCGCGCGCCGGGATGATGCGCGCGGATCGCGGCGAAAGGGCCGAAGGACTGCACGAAATCGCCCAGCGCGCCGAGCCGGATCACCAGGATTGCGGGCGTGGTCATGCCAGGAACTCCCGATAGACAGCGAGCGTCGCCGCCTGCATCGCCGCGGTGCTGTAGCGCGCCAGAACCGCCTGCCGCGCCGCATCCCCGACGGCCTGGCGCGCAGCCGCCGGCATGGCCAGCACCTGCGCCAGCATCGCAGCCAGCGCCGCAGGGTCTCCGGGCGTCACGCGCCAGCCGGTCACGCCATGCTCCACCGTCTCCCGCGGCCCGCCGAGATCGGCGGCGATCACCGGGCGGGCCATGGCTTGCGCCTCGATCACGGTGCGGCCGAAGGCCTCGGCGTCGGTGCTGGCATGCACCACCACATCAGCGGCCGCCAGCGCCAGGGCCAGCTCCGGCACATGGCCAGGCATCCGCAGCCGCCCGGCGACGCCAAGCTGTTCGGCCAGCGCCTGCAATTCCCGGACGTAGCCGCCCCGCCCACCACCGGCGAACACCACCCGCAGATTCGCCGGCAGCAGCGCCAGCGCCCGCAGCAGCACCGCCTGGCCCTTCCAGCGGGTCAGCCGCGCCGGCAACAGCAGCACCGCATCGCCCGGTGCCGCGCCCCACGCGGCGCGTTGTTCCGCAATTGCCGCGGCGCCGACCAGCGCCGGATCGAAGCGGCGCGGATCGACGCCGCGCGGGATCAGGCGGATGCGCTCGGCCGGCACGCCATGGCGCGCCTGCACCAGTTGCGCGATGAAGCCGCTGATCGCGATCACGCGGTCGCCGCGCGCCATGACGGAATTGTACAGCCGCTTGCCCGGCAGCCCCTCATTATAGGCACCGTGATAGGTGGTGACGAAGGCCGCGCCGCTGCGCCGTGCCGCCAGCAACGCAGACCAGGCCGGGGCGCGGGAGCGGGCATGGATGATCCGCACATCCTCCGCCCGCGCCAGCGCGGTCAGCGCCGCGGCGTTGCGCCAGATGGCGAGCGGCGATTTCGTGGCCAGCGGCAGCGCCACATGCCGCACGCCCAGCCGTTCCAGATCCGCCACCAGCGCGCCACCCGCCGAGGCCACCAGCGGCCGCAGCCCGGCATCGCGCAGCGCCTCGGCGATTTCGATGGTGCCGCGCTCCACCCCGCCGGAGGCCAGAGCGGGCAGCACCTGGAGCACGGCGGGGGGCATCTTCATGGCGCGATGTTCCTAGCCCTGGCGCTGCGGGGCGTCCATCGGGCGGGGCGGCGGCCTTCTACGCCTCCCGCCGATGCGCATAGGTCGCGTCCAGCTTCTGCCGCAGATAGGCGGCGCCGGTCACCGGTGCGTAGCGCGCCGGATTGGCCGGCCCGGTACAGCCGGGCAGCACTTCCACCACCGCCTCCGGATTGGGATCGAGGAAGAAGGCGGCGGAATACCGCTCCGCCACCGGCGCCCGCACGCGATGCGGGGTGGAGACATAGACATCATTGGTCCAGCGCATCAGGCAATCGCCGATATTGCAGACAAAGGCGCCCGGCACCTGCGGCACTTCCTCCCACGCGCCGTTCCGTCGCTTCACCTCCAGCCCGGCCACGCCATCCGTGGCCAGCACGGTGACGTTGCCGTAGTCGGTGTGCTCGCCGGCGCCGAGGGCTGCCTCGGTGCCGCTGCCGGCCGGGTAGTGCAGCAGGCGCAGCGTCGCCAGCGGGCGGTCCAGCTTATCCTCGAAGAAATCCTCCGCCAGGCCGAGATCCAGCGCGAAGCCGCGATGCAGCAGCCGGCCGAGCGCCCAGGCGGCGTCGAAATGCGCGAGGATGTCCCGGCGCAGCTGCGGCGCGCCCTCCGGCCACAGATTCACGCCGCGGAAGGGCAGGCCGGCCAGCACCTCCGGATCATCGGCGGCCAGATCGAGGCCGACATTGAACGCCTCCTTCCGATCCGCGGGCCTGGTCGGGTCCAGCTGTTCCTCGGACAGGCCGACATAGCCGCGATTATGCGGCGAATGGCGGATCGACAGGGCCTGCTTGGTGGCCTCCGGCAGGGCGAAAAGTTGCCGCGCCGCCGCGAACAGGCGCTGCGTCACCTCCGGCGCGATGCCGTGGCCGGTGACCAGGAAAAACCCGGCCCCGCGGCAGGCGGCACCAAGCGCGGCCGCGACCTGCCGCCGCGCCTCCTGGTCGGGCTGGCGCAGGCCGGTGACATCGATGATCGGCACCGTCTCGGGCATCGCAAGCTCCGCATGCGCAGGGCCGCACGAGGCTGGCCACCGGCCCATGCTGCACCCGCGCGGCGCGGCGGAAAAGCCGCACCGGCTTGGCCACGCGCGTGGAAGCTGTAGGCTCGGCCCACGCCAGGAAAGGGACGCAAAACCCATCATGACCGAGACACAAGCGCTGCCGCAGGACCTCGACTCCGGCCATTTCGCGCTGCGCCTGATGACGCCCGAGGGTCCGAGCGTCTTCGCGCTGCGCCATGGCGAGGCCTTCGACATGACGCCTTCCTTCGGCACCGCCAGCGCCTGGCTGAACAGCGACGACCCGATCGCCGCCATCACCGCGCGCGGCGTGCCCAGGGCGCTGGACCTGCCGGCCGCGCTGGCCAATGCGCATCACGCGGCGCGCAATTCGGAGAAACCCTGGCTGCTGGCGCCGATCGACCTGCAGGTCATCAAGGCCGCCGGCGTCACCTATGTGCGCTCGATGCTGGAGCGCGTGATCGAGGAACGCTGCCGCGGCGATGCCAGCCAGGCCGAGGCGATCCGCGCCGAGGTGCGGGAGATGATCGGCGACGATCTGGCCAATCTGGTCCCCGGCAGCGTGGAAGCCACGCGGGTGAAGGCCGCGCTCGTCGCCAAGGGCTGGTGGAGCCAGTACCTGGAAGTCGGCATCGGCCCGGATGCGGAGATCTTCACCAAGGGCCCCGTGCTGTCCGCCGTCGGCCCGGGCGCCAAGGTCGGCGTGCATCCGGTCAGCCAATGGTCGAACCCGGAGCCGGAAGCCGTCATGGTGGTCAACGCGCGCGGAAAAATCGTCGGCGCGACGCTGGGCAATGATGTGAACCTGCGCGACGTGGAGGGCCGCAGCGCCCTGCTGCTCGGCCGCGCCAAGGACAACAACGCCGCCTGCGCCCTCGGCCCGCTGGTGCGGCTGTTCGATGAGGGCTTCACGCTGGAGGATGTGCGCCAGGCGGAGCTGACGCTGACCATCACTGGCCGCGATGGCTTCGACCTGCGCGATTCCGGCCGCATCGGCGCGATCTCTCGCGACCCGACGGAGGTGGTGGGCCAGATGATCGGCGCGCATCACCAATATCCGGATGGCGCGGTGCTGTTCCTCGGCACGCCCTTCTCACCCTCCAAGGATCGCGGCGCGGCGGGGATGGGCTTCACGCATCACCCGGGCGATGTGGTCCGCATCGCGACGCCCCGCCTCGGCGCGCTGGAGAATGAGGTGGATCGCACCGATTCCTGCCCGCCCTGGAGCTTCGGCATCGGCGCGCTGATGGCCAACCTGGCGAAGCGCGGCTTTCCGGCATGAGGGAGGAAACCGGCCTGCTGGATGGCCGCCTCGCCTGGGCGCGGCTGCCCGGGCGCGGCCCCGGGGTGGTGTTCCTGCCCGGCTTCCGCAGCGACATGCAGGGCTCCAAGGCGCTGGCGCTGCGCGACCACTGCGCGGCGACCGGCCGCGCCTTCCTGCGGCTGGACTATTCCGGCCATGGCGCATCGGCCGGGCGGTTCGAGGATGGCACGATCGGCCAATGGGCGGCCGATGCGCTGGCTTTGTTCGATGCGCTGACCGAGGGGCCACAGATCCTCGTCGGCTCCTCCATGGGCGGCTGGATCGGTCTGCTGCTGGCCCGCCAGCGCCCGGCGCGCCTCGCCGGCTTCATCGGGCTGGCCCCGGCGCCGGATTTTACCGAGACACTGATGTGGCCGGGCTTCTCGGAGGCGCAGAAGCAGGCGGTGATGCGGGATGGCGTGATCCACCTGCCCAGCCAATATGGCGAGCCGACGCCGGTGACCCGCGCCTTGATCGAGGATGGCCGCAAGCAATGCGTCCTCGGCGGCCCGCTCCCCCTGCCCTGCCCGGTCCGCATCCTGCAGGGCATGGCCGATCCGGACGTACCCTGGCAGCACGCGCTGCGCCTGGTGGAGGCACTGGAGGGCGGCGATGTGCGGCTGCACCTGATAAAGGATGGCGACCACCGCCTGTCCCGGCCGGAAGACCTGCGCCTGCTGGCGGAGACGGTGGAGAGCCTGCTGGGCTAGCCTTTCAGGATCTGGGCCAGACCCTCCCGGTAGGTCGGGTAGCGCCACGCAATGCCAAGCGCCGCCTTGGTCGCTGCATTGGCGACGCGGCGATTTTCGGCCCAGAAGGATCGCCCCATCGGCGACATCGCCACGCTGGCCTGCTCGAAGGGAATCTCGGGCGGCGGCGCCACGCCCAGCAGCCGCGCCGCCTCCGCCACCACATCCGCATTCGGCGCCGGTTCGTCATCCACCAGATGCAGCACCCGCGTACCGGCATGATCCTGCCGCGCGGCGGCGACCACGGCGAGCGCGATATCGTCCCGGTGAATGCGGCTGAAGGAATGGCCGGGCTTCACCACCCGCCGCGCCGTGCCGCGCCGCACATCCTCCAACGCGCTGCGACCCGGGCCGGGGCCATAGATGCCGCCTACCCGGAACAGGTCCAGCGCCGCGCCCCGCGCCGCCGCGACCGCGCGCCAGGCCTCCTCGACACGCAGGCGGTGGGCGGAGCGGGGCTGGCCCGGCGCGGGGGAAGTCGCCTCATCCACCTCCGCCCCGCCACGGTCGCCATAGACCCCGGTGGTGGAGAGGTAGCCGATCCAGCGCAGGTCAGGCGCCCCGGCAATCGCCGCCGCATGCGCCAGCAGCACCGGGCAGCCTGCCTCCTCCGGCCCTGCGGTCACGATCAGATGCGTTGCGGCCCGAATCGCCTCCCCAGCCTCGGCGAATCCAACCAGGGGAACCGCCGCCGCACGCGACGGATCCCGCGCCGTGCCGGTCACCGCGAAGCCCTTGGCGGCGGCCTCCACCGCGATTGCCGCCCCGGAATAGCCAAGACCGGCCACTAACATCCGTAATGTCAACTCGCCCCCCTGTCGCACAACTGGCGCCTTGTCGCACCCATGGGTAGGATCGCAGGACATGCAACGCCAGACCCGCACCGTTCTCCTCGGAGCCTTCGCTGCCGCCGCACTGACGGCGCTGGGTGCGATTGGCTGGGTGGCGCTCACCCCCAGCCCGGCACAGACCGCCGAGGACCGCATGCCAACCCCGCCGCAGCCGCCGCGCCTGGCCGATGGCCCGGAATTCGAGCGCTGCCTGGGCCTGCTCCGCGGCGACCCCGAGGCCGCCCGCGCCTTCGCCGAGTCCTGGAGCCGCGAAGGCGGTGGGGAGGGTGCGCGGCAATGCCAGGCGCTGGCATTGCTGGCGCTGGGCGAGCCAGCCCTGGCGGCGCAGCGGCTGGAGACGCTGGCCACCCAATCGGCCGCGACAAGCCAGGCGCGCGCCGCGGTCTTTGCCCAGGCAACCCAGGCCTGGCTGATGGCCGGCGAGGCCAACCGCGCCTATGGCGCCGCCACCCTGGCGCTGACCCTGTCGCCGGAGGATGTGGACCTGCTGGTGGACCGCGCCGTGACGCTCGGCAGCCTGTCCCGCTACCAGGAGGCGATCGAGGATCTGGACCGCGCCCTGGTGCTCGACCCGAACCGGGCGGAGGCGCTGGTCTTCCGCGCGGCCGCCAACCGGCACCTGGACCGGGTGGACCTGTCCGCCCGCGATATCGAACGCGCGCTGGAGTCGGACCCGGCCAGCGCCGAGGCGCTGCTGGAACGCGGCATCATCCGCCAGCTGCGCGGCGATGGCACAGGCGCGCGGGAGGATTGGCAGCGCGCCATCGCCCTTTCGCCCAATTCGCCGACAGCAGACCTCGCGGCACAGAACCTGGCGCTGAACGAGGCCGGGCCGGCGCGGCGCTGAACGGGTCCGGCGTCAGAAATCCAGATCGTCGTAATGCGGCGGCGGCACCACGCCGGTGACGCGGTCGCCCAGCAGCGGGCGGAAACTGGGGCGGGACTTCACCCGCGCATACCAATCCTTCGCCGCATCGCAGATTGACCAGTCCACGTCGCCGATATAATCCAGCGTCGAAAGCTGCGCCGCCGCCGCCAGATCCGCCAAGCCGATCTGCGGCCCGCCGAGCCAGGCGCGGGTTTCCGCCAGCCAGCCGATATATTCGAGATGCGGCTTCAGATTCGCATAGCCGGCGCGGATCGCCGTGGCGTCCGGATTGCCCCGGCCGAGCAGCCGCTTCATCTGCTTCTCGAACACCAGGTTGCGGGTGACCTCGGCGTAGAATTTGTGGTCGAACCAGGCGACCAGCCGCCGCATTTCCGCCCGCTCACCCAGCGTGCGGCCGAGCAGCGGCATGTCCGGATAGGCCTCGTCGAGATACTCGCAGATCGCATAGGAATCGGCGATCGAAAGGCCGTTGGATTCCTGCAGCAGCGGCACCGTGCCGGCGGGATTCACCGCCAGGAATTCCTCACGCCTCTCCCACACCCGTTCGATCCGCAGATCGAAGGGAAGGCGCTTCTCGGCCAGAGCGAGGCGGACCTTGCGGGCAAAGGGGGAAAGAGGAAGGTGAAAAAGGGTCCGCATGCGTGCCGATATTTGAGACGGTGGGAATATTGCACGTGGCGCCCCCGGGGCCAACCCGCAGCCGCAGGTTGATAAGCTGCTACGCCCGTCGCGGCGCCGCATCCAGGGATGCGGCGATGGCGGCCCAGATCGGCTTGCGGCGCATCGCATCGTCATAGGGCAGCGGCCGCGCCTGCGCGGTGTCGCGGCGGCGATGTTCCGGCAGACGGCCCTCGCGGATCCAGGAATGGCGGTCCGTCAGCCCCCAGGTCACCACGGCGCGCACCGCCGGTTCCGCCAGCGTCGCATCCAGGAAGCGCCGCACCAGATCGGCCGCGGCCGCATCGCGCGGCCCGGAAGCGGCCGGCAAGGCGCTGCAATTCACGTCCATCTCCGTCACCTCGATGGTCAGGCCCAGCGCCGCAACATCGGCCAGGAAGGCGCGCCATTCGGAGGCCTCGAAAGGCTGGCCGGCCTGCAGATGCGCCTGCACGCCCAGCACCTGCACCGGCGCGCCCACCCGGCGCAGCCCCCGCAGCAGGCCGAGCACGCCGAGGCGGCGGCGGCGGGACCACGCGGTGGCGTGCTCGCAGCCGAAATCATTATAGGCGAGCCGCGCGGCGGGGTCCGCGGCGCGGGCCATGTGGAAGGCCTGCGGCAGGTAATCCGGCCCCAGGCGGTTCAGCAGCCAGGTGCGGCGCAGGAAATCCGGGCGCCCATCCTCCGGTGCCACCGCCTCATTCACCACATCCCAGGTGGTGACGCGGCCCTGCCAGCGCAGCATCGTGGCATCGACATGCTGCGCCATGGCCGCCGCCGTGCCCCGCGCCGAAAGATCCGCCAACCAGCGCGGCTCACTCTCATGCCACAGCAGGGTGTGGCCGCGCACGGCCATGCCGTTGCGGCGGGCGAAATCGAAAAGCTGGTCGGCGCGACGGGTACGGCGGTTGCCGGCCTGCGGCTCCAGCTCCGCCCATTTCATCTCATACTCGGCGACCAGCAGCCCGCAATCGGCGCGGAAGGCGGCGGCGAGGTCCGGCTCCATCAATTGGCGCGTGCTGAGCGCGGCGCCGAAGGCGAGGCCCTTGGCGGCAGCGCGGGCGTGCAGGCCGCCACCCGGTGCCGCCGGCGGCGTGACCATCCCTGGTTGCGCCGACGCGCAACCAGGGATGGCCAGGCTGAGAAGCCCGCGCCGCGTGGCCTGGAGGATCACTCCGCGGCGACGGCCAGCGCGTCTTCCATCGGCTGCGGCAAATACCGGGAGAAATCCTTCGGCACGACGTGCCAGAAGTTCAGCCGCTCCGTCGCCCAGTCATTCAACAGGCGGGCGGCGAAGGGGCTGTTGGTTTCCTCGACATGCCGCGCGACATGCTCACGCAGCGCGGCATCCCAATGGGCGGAGCCGCCGATGCGACGCCAGAGCAGCGTCTCCGGGTTCACGCGGTGTTCGAAGCTGGCGCCGGCGTCATAGACAAAGGCCATGCCGCCGGTGAAGCCTGCGCCGAAATTGTCGCCGACCGGGCCGAGGATCACGACGGTGCCGCCCGTCATGTATTCGCAGCCATTGGCACCGACGCCTTCCACCACCGCCAGCGCGCCGGAATTGCGCACCGCGAAGCGTTCCCCCGCCTGCCCCGCCGCGAACAGCGCGCCGCTGGTCGCACCATACAGGCAGGTGTTGCCGATGATGGTGTTGTCCTTCCACACCAAAGTGGAGGACGGCGCCGGCCGCACCACGATGGTGCCGCCGGACAGGCCCTTGCCGACATAGTCATTGGCGTCGCCAAAGACTTCCAGCTTCAGGCCACGCACCGCGAAGGCACCGAGCGACTGCCCGGCCGAGCCACGCAGGCGCACCGAGAGATGGCCGCGCTGCAGCCCCTCCATCCCGAAGCGCCGGACGATCTTGCTGCTGATCTTGGTGCCGATGGCGCGGTGCGTGTTGCGGATGTTGTAGGCGAGCTGCATTTTCTCGCCGCGCTCGAACAGCGCCGCCGCATCGCGGATCATGTCGGCGTCCAACGTCTCCGGCACCTCGTTGCGGCCTTCGAGGGTGCAGTAGGCGGCGTGCGCGCCCGAATCCGCCTTCACCAGCAGCGGGTTCAGGTCGAGGTCATCCAGATCCTCCGCACCGCGGCTGACCTGGCGCAGCAGGTCGGTGCGGCCGATCACCTCCGTCAGCCGGCGGAAGCCGAGGCCGGCGAGAATTTCGCGCACCTCCTCCGCCACGAAGCTGAACAGGTTGATGACCTTCTCCGGCGTGCCGGCGAACTTCTGCCGCAGCGCGTCGTCCTGGGTGCAGACGCCGACCGGGCAGGTGTTGGAGTGGCACTGGCGCACCATGATGCAGCCCATGGCGACGAGGCTCGCCGTGCCGATGCCGAATTCCTCGGCGCCCAGCATGGCCGCAATCACCACGTCCCGCCCGGTCTTCAGCCCGCCATCCGTCCGCAGCTTCACGCGATGCCGCAGGCGGTTGAGCATCAGCACCTGATGCGTCTCGGTCAGCCCCATCTCCCAGGGCAGGCCGGCATGCTTGATGGAGGAAACGGGCGAGGCACCCGTGCCGCCGGAATGGCCGGAGACCAGGATCGCATCCGCCTTCGCCTTCGCCACGCCGGCCGCGATGGTGCCGATGCCGGACCGCGCCACCAGCTTCACGCAGACGGTGGCTTCCGGGTTGATCTGCTTCAGATCGTAGATGAGCTGCGCAAGATCCTCGATCGAGTAGATGTCGTGGTGCGGCGGCGGCGAGATGAGCATCACGCCCGGCGTCGAATGCCGCAGCTTGGCGATGAGTTCGGTCACCTTGAAGCCGGGCAGCTGCCCGCCCTCGCCGGGCTTGGCGCCCTGCGCGACCTTGATCTCGATTTCCTTGCAGTTGTTCAGGTATTCGGCGGTGACACCGAAGCGGCCCGAGGCGATCTGCTTGATGGCGGAATTCGCGTTGTCGCCATTGCGGCGCGGCCGCGCCCGCGCGGGATCTTCGCCACCCTCGCCGCTGTCGCTGCGCGCGCCGATGCGGTTCATGGCAATCGACAGCGTCTCATGCGCTTCCGGCGAAAGGGCACCGAGGGAAATGCCAGGTGCCACCAGGCGCTTGCGGATTTCGGTGATGCTCTCGACTTCCTCGAGCGAGACGGGCACGCGCCCCTCCGCCCGGAAATCCAGCAGGTCGCGCAGCGCGACGGGGGGCAGCTTCCGCACGCCCTCCGAATACCGCTTGAAGGTCTGGTAGCTATCCGTCTCCACCGCCTTCTGCAGCGTGTGGATCAGCGACCCGTCGAAGGCGTGGTTCTCGCCGCGCTTGCGCAGCTTGTACAACCCGCCCACCGGCAGCGTCACCGCATCCGCATCCCAGGCCTTCTCATGCAGCGCCAGCACGCGCCGCGCGATGCCGGACAGGCCGATGCCGGAGATGCGGCTGGCGATGCCCGGGAAGAACTCGGCCACCAGCGCGCGGGACAGTCCGATCGCCTCGAAATTCATACCGCCGCGGTAGGACGAAATGACGGAGATGCCCATCTTGGACATCACCTTCAGCAGCCCCTTATCGACCGCCTTCTTGTAGCGGGCGACGCAATCCTTCAGCGAAAGGCCCTCGAACAGCCCGCGGCGGTGCCGGTCCGCGATGCTCTCCTGCGCCAGATAGGCGTTCACCGTGGTGGCGCCGGCACCGATCAGCACGGCGATGTAGTGCACATCGATGGATTCGGCGCAGCGCAGGTTCAGGCTGGTGAAGGTCCGCAGCGAATTCTTCACCAGATGCGTGTGCACGCCACCGACCGCGAGGATCATCGGGATGGCGGCACGCGCCGCGCCCTGCCCTTCATCGGTCAGGATCACATGCGCACAGCCGCTGCGCACGCCTTCCTCGGCCTCACGCCGGATACGCTCGATGGCGTGGCGCAGGCCCTGCTCGCCATCCGCGACCGCGAAGGTGCAGTCCACCACACAGGCGGTGTCGCCCATATAGGCGCGCATGGCGGCGAATTCCGCATTGGACAGAACCGGACTGTCCAGCATCAGCATGTCGCACTGGGTCGGGTCCTCATCGAGGATGTTGCCCAGATTGCCGAGGCGGGTCTTCAGCGACATCACCCGCGTCTCACGCAGAGAATCGATCGGCGGGTTGGTGACCTGGCTGAAATTCTGCCGGAAGTAGTGGTGCAGGCCGCGGTACTGGGTGGAGAGAACGGCGATGGGTGTGTCGTCGCCCATGCTGCCGATGGCTTCCGCCGCATCCTCCACCATCGGATGCAGGATCGTCTCCAGCTCCTCCAGCGTATAGCCCATGGCGAGCTGGCGGCGGCGCAGCGCCTCTCCGGTCAGCTCCGCCTGCTCATCGGCGCCGGCCTTGACGATGCCGTCGATGCGGGTGGTGCGGCTGGTCCATTCGCCGAAGGGCTTGCGCGACGAGAGCGCATCCTTCAGCTCCGTGTCGCCATAGAAGCGGCCGGTGGACAGGTCCACGCCGACGCACTGGCCGGGGCCGACACGGCCCTTCGCCACCACGCGGTTCTCATCCACCTTCACCATGCCGGTCTCGGAGCCGATGATGAGGATGTTGTCCGTGGTGATGCTGTAGCGCATCGGCCGCAGCCCGTTGCGGTCCAGCCCGCCGATCACCCATTTGCCGTCGGTCGCCGCGATGGCGGCCGGGCCGTCCCAGGGTTCCATCACCGCATTGCAGTACAGGAACATCTCCCGGTGCGCGTCCGGCATGGTCGCGTTGCTGCCGAGGCTTTCCGGGATCAGCATGGACTTCGCCATCGGCGCGTCACGGCCGCCGCGCACCAGCAGCTCGAACACATTGTCCAGCGTCGCGGTGTCCGATCCGCCGGCCTGCACGATCGGCTTGATGTCCTCCATATGCGCATCCAGCAACGGATGCGCCAGCCGCGTCTCATGCGACTTCATCCAGTTGATGTTGCCGTGGACGGTGTTGATCTCGCCGTTATGGGCGAGCATACGGAAGGGCTGGGCGAGACGCCAGGTCGGGAAGGTGTTGGTCGAATAGCGCTGGTGGTAGATCGCGAAGCGCGACACGAAGCGCGCATCCAGCAGGTCCGGGTAGAATTCGGTCAGGCTCTCCGCCAGGAACATGCCCTTGTAGACGATGGACCGGCAGGACAGGGAACACAGGTACAGTTCGGGAATCTGCGCCGCGATCGCCTGCTTCTCGATCCTGCGGCGGATCACATACATGTCCCGCTCGTACAGATCCTCGTCCACGCCACGCGGATTCCACAGCAGGATCTGCTCGATCTCCGGCCGCGTCGCATTGGCCTTCTCGCCGATGCAGGACACGTCGATCGGAACCTGGCGCCAGGAATAGATGGCGTAGCCGGCGGCGAGGATTTCCGATTCCACGATCTGCCGGCAACGCTCCTGCGCGCCGAGATCGGTCTTCGGCAGGAACACCATGCCCACCGCGATGCGCCCTGGCCGCAGCCGGTCGCCGCCGCGCTCCACGACTTCGGCGAAGAAATTCTGCGGGATCTCGATATGGATGCCGGCGCCGTCGCCGGTCTTGCCATCCGCATCCACCGCGCCGCGATGCCACACCGCCTTCAGCGCATCGATGCCGGCCTGCACCACCTTGCGATGCGCCTGGCCATCCAGCGATGCGACAAGCCCGACGCCGCAGGCATCATGTTCCGTCAGGTCGATTTGTCCCGCGCCCGAAAGCAGCGTGGCGTTGGCGCGAAAATCCTCGACGTAGTTGTCCATCGTCGTCACTCCGCCGCCACGGCGAGCGCCGCGGTCTTCTGCTCGATATAGCTGTGCATGGTCTCGGCCGCGTCACGGCCATCGCGGATCGCCCAGACCACGAGCGAGGCACCGCGCACGATGTCACCGGCGGCAAACACGCCCGGCAGCGCCGTCATCATGGTGCGATGGTCCACCTTCAGCGTGCCCCATTTCGTCACCGGCAGCGCCGGTTCGTTGAAGGCCTTGGGCAGATCCTCCGGGTCGAAGCCGAGCGCCATGATGACGATGTCGGCCGGCAGGTCGAAGCTGCTGCCTGGAATCGGCTGGACCTGCTGGCGCCCTGTCGCATCCGGCAGGCCGAGATGCATGCGGTGCGCGCGAACGGCGGTGACGGCGGCATCGCCCAGGAAGGCCTCCGGCGCGCCGAGCCATTCGAAGGTCACGCCTTCTTCCTCGGCGTTGTACACCTCCCGCATCGAGCCGGGCATGTTCGCCTTGTCGCGCCGATAGAGGCAGGTGACGGAGGCAGCACCTTGGCGCACCGCGGTGCGGACGCAATCCATCGCGGTATCGCCACCGCCGATGACGACCACGCGCTTGCCGGCGGCGTTCATCGTGCCGCTGGCCATGCCGGGCACATTCTCACCCAGCCCGGCACGGTTCGACGCGGTCAGATAGTCCAGCGCCGGGACGATGCCGGGCAGGCCGATGCCGGGGGCGGCCATGCCGCGGGCCTTGTAGACGCCGGTCGCGATCAGCACGGCGTCGTGCTTCACGCGCAGCTCCTCCAGCGTGATGTCCTTCCCCACGGCGATGTTCAGGTGGAAGTGGATGCCGCCTTCCTCGAACTGCTTCCAGCGGCGCAGCACCACCTCCTTCTCCAGCTTGAAGTTGGGGATGCCGTAGATCATCAGCCCGCCGACGCGGTCGTAGCGGTCATAGACATGCACCTGGTAGCCGCGCATCCGCAGCCGTTCGGCCGCCGCCAGCCCGCCCGGCCCGGCGCCGATGATGCCGACCGACTGTGCCAGTTCCCGCCGCGGCTTCGGCGCCTTGACCCAGCCATTCTCCCAGGCCGTGTCGGTGATGTATTTCTCGACCGACCCGATGGTGACGCTGCCGAAATCCTTCTCGATGACGCAGTTGCCCTCGCACAGGCGGTCCTGCGGGCAGATGCGGCCACAGATCTCGGGGAAGGTGTTGGTGGCGGCGGCGACCTCATAGGCCTCCTCGAGCCGGCCTTCCGCGGTGAGCTTCAGCCAGTCCGGAATATTGTTGTTGAGCGGACAATGCACCTGGCAGAAGGGCACGCCGCACTGGCTGCAGCGGCTGGACTGCGCCTTGGCCGAGTCAGGATCGAATTCCCGGTAGATCTCGGCGAAGTCCTCGCGCCGCGCCGTGGCCGGGCGTTTGTCCGGCTGGTGCTGGTCGAGGCGCACGAATTGCAGCATCCGATCGGCCATGGCGGCGCAGGCTCCTGACAGCGCGCGACCATCCGGCGGCGGCGCGGGGAGAGCCATCTACACCAGCGCCGAAACGGACGCGAGTCCGTTTTGGGCCTATACGACAGTATAACTGTCGTATTTTCTTCTCTCGCGCTTCCGAACCCGAACCGGCCGAAGAAGGGGGCCACTCAAAGGGTCCGAAGCGGCCTCATGCCGTCGCGAGGTCCCGCCGGCCGCCACCGGGCCGGAACCGCCGCAGATAGGCCGGCACCACCGATTCCACGGATTTCGGAGCAATGCCGAGCGCGGCAAGCCCCGGCATGGAGGCCGACGCCACATTATCCTTGGCCAGCAGCAGAAGCTGGTCGCTGGTCAGTGCCGGATTGGGCAGCTTTTCCAGGATCCGGGCCTGGAAGCGCATCAGCCCCATCGGCATCTCCACCATCCGGCGGCGGCGATGCGTCGTCTCCAGGATGAAGCGCAGCACCTCCCGCATCGTCATCACGCGCGGCCCGCCGAGTTCATAGGTGGTGCCCTTGGCCTGGTCCTGCTCCAGCGCCGCCATCACCGCATCCGCCACATCCGCCATATAGACCGGCTGGAAGCGCGAATCGCCGGAGACCACCGGCATGAAGGGCAGCATCTGTGCCATGCTGGCGAAGCGGTTGAAGAACTGGTCCTCCGGCCCGAAAACCACCGAGGGCCGCAGGATGGTGGCGGTGGGGAAGGCCGCCAGCACCGCCGCCTCCCCCTGCGCCTTGCTGCGCGCATACAGGCTCTCGCTGCCGGCATCCGCGCCGATGGCGGAGACCTGCACCATGCGCCGCGCGCCCGCCTTCGCCGCGGCATCCGCGATCAGGCCCGGCGCCTGACCCTGCACCCGCTCGAAATCCCCGGCCCGGTGCTCATGCAGGATGCCGACCAGGTTGATGACCACATCGGCGCCGGAGACGGCGCGGGCCAGCGCCTCGGCATCCGTCACCGAGACCTGGAGCGGCACGATCTGGCCGACCCGGCCCTGCGTGGTCAGGAAGCGCATGCCGGCCGGGTTGCGCGTGGCCACCCGCACCACATAGCCCTGCGCCGCCAGCCGCTGCACCACGTAGCGGCCGATGAAGCCGGCGCCGCCGAAAACCGTCGCGACCTTGCGTTCCTGCTGCATCATCCGCACTCCATCTGACCATTCGCTGCCGGACCATATGGGGCCGCATGTACCGCGCCAAGGCGATGTCACGCCACGGCAAGAATTCCGCCTGTCACCCGCTTGACGGAAATCGGGGCCGCCCGTAAACCCCGCCGCACGTCGGAAGACGCCCCTTGCCCAGGTGGCGGAATTGGTAGACGCGCTGGCTTCAGGTGCCAGTGACCGCAAGGTCGTGAAGGTTCGAGTCCTTTCCTGGGCACCACTCCCCTCGGGGTTATTTGGGCGGGGTCACATCGGCGGTGGGTTCCACCCTTTTCACAAAGGCCGCCGTGATCCGACTGCATCGGCATGACCTGCCGGATGGCCTGAACTTCGGGTCCTCCGTCGCCATCGATACCGAAACCATGGGCCTCGACCCGCGGCGCGACCGGCTGTGCCTGGTGCAGCTCTCCGCTGGCGACGGCACCGCGCATTGCGTGCAGATCCTGCCCGAGCGGCTGGGTGGCCGCGGCGCGGATTGCCCCAACCTGAAGCGCCTGCTGACCGACCCTGCGGTGCTCAAGATCTTCCACTTCGCCCGCTTCGATGTCGCCGCGCTGTACAATGCGCTGGGCGTCGTGGTTGCCCCCGTGGTCTGCACCAAGATCGCCTCCAAGCTGGTCCGTACCTACACGGACCGCCACGGGCTGAAGGATCTGTGCCGCGACCTGCTCGGCGTCGACCTGTCCAAGCAGCAGCAATCCAGCGACTGGGGCCAGGCGGAGCTGACGCCGGAGCAGCTGACCTACGCGGCCTCCGACGTACTGCACCTGCATGCGCTCTGGGCCAGGCTGAAGGCGCTGCTGGAGCGGGAGGGGCGGCTGGACATTGCCGAGGCCTGCTACCACTTCCTGCCCATGCGAGGCCGTCTGGACCTGCTGGGATATGAGGACCCGGATATCTTCGCGCATTGATCCGGTCCGGGCACGCGCTGCGGAAGAATTGACCGGCGCGTAAATCCTTCGCGGCCGAACCGGGTCGTCTTGGCACGTTTCTTGTCCGCTGGGCGCGGCGTGCCTGTTCTTCGCGTTGACCCTCCGCCCGGCGAGGCCCATAAAAACCAGGTGAGATTGCCGCCGCCCATTTCCGCCCGGCCCAACGCCCCCCCCGGCGCTGCCGCCCGCGCACCCAACCGTCGCATGCTGGCGCCCTCACGGGAACGCCGGGCGCCGAGCGTCGGACAATTGGCGCGGCGGCGCATTCTGGTCAGCATCGCCAAGCGGTTGTTGCCGCTGGCAGCCGTCGCGCTGCTCGCCACCGTGGCGTTGTGGCCGGAGCTGGACAGTGCGGCGGATCGCGGTCGCGTTGCCTTCCGCCGGGTGGTGCAGACGGCGCCGGATGCGCTGCGGATCGTCGACCCGCGTTATCAGGGCGTGGATGAGCAGAACCGGCCCTATACGGTCACGGCCAGCCTGGCGACCCAGGGCGGTAATGAGGATGTGGTGGTGCTGAACGAACCGCGCGCCGACCTGCTACTGGGCGACAGCGCCTGGGTCTACCTTGAATCCGAGCGGGGCCGCTTCAACCGTCCGACCAACCGGCTGGACCTCGCGGGCAAGGTCACGGTGCACCACGATGACGGCACCCAGTTCGTGACGGAACGCGCGGCCATCGACCTCAGCGCCGGCGCCGCCACGGGGGATGACCCGGTGGCCGCGCAGGGCCCCTTCGGCAATCTGACGGCGGAAGGCTTCCGGCTGTTCGATCGCGGCCAGGTGGTGGTCTTCACCGGCCGCGCCCGCGCGGTTCTGGAAGGTGGACAATGACCCGCACCAGGACCCGCGCCGGCCTACTCGTCGCCGCGCTGCTGCTGGCGGTTCCCGCCCCCCAGGCGGTGCGGGCGCAGAACCTGGACCTGAACCAGGGCGGGCCGGTGGAGATCACCGCCAATGACGGCATCGAATGGCGCCAGCAGGAACAGGTGGTCATTGCCCGCGGCCAGGCGCGCGCGGTGCGCGATGGCGTCACGGTGGATGCGGACCGGCTGATCGCCCGCTACCGCCCGCGGGGCGGCGCGGCGGCCACGCCGCAGCCCGGCGACAGCCCGCTCTCGGGCGGCGAGATCTGGCGGCTGGAGGCGGAGGGCCGGGTCCGCGTCACCTCCGCCACCGAACGCGCCGAGGGTGAACGCGCGGTCTATGACATGGACCAGGCGGTGATGGTGTTGTCTGGCCGCGGCCTGTCGCTGACCACGCCGGACCAGACCATCACGGCGCGTGACAGCCTGGAATACTGGCCGCAGCGCCGCATGGCGGTGGCGCGCGGCGCCGCGGTGGTGGTCAGTTCGGATGGCCGGCGCATCGCCGCAGATACGCTGGTGGCCTATTTCCTCGATGCGCCGGCGGAAGGCGCGCCTGTCCCGACGCCGGCGCCGGCGCGACCCGCCGCGCCGCCCGTGGCCGGCCTGCCGGCAGTGGGTGAAAGCAGCCGGATCGAACGCGTCGAGGCCTATGGGAATGTCGAAATCCGCTCCGCCGAGGAAGTCGTGCGCGGCGAGCGCGGCATGTATAGCCCGCAGACCGGTCTCGCACGGCTGGTCGGCGGTGTCCGGATCACCCGTGGGGAGAACCAGTTGAACGGCCAGGAAGCGATCGTGAACCTGCGAACCGGCGTGTCCCGGCTGATCTCCGCCCCCGGCACGCGCGTGCAGGGGTTGGTGATGCCCGGGCAGCAGCAGCCGGGCGAGGCCACGGTGCCCCCGGCCCAGCGCCCGGCGCCCCGCACCCCGGCCCCGCCCCCCGCCCGCCGCCCGAGTGCGTCCCCATGAGCGAACGGACGGGCGACGCACGTCAGCCGCCGATACGCCTCGCCGCCCAGAATACCGGGCTGGTCGCGACCGGGCTTGGCAAGCGATACAAGAAGCGGCCAGTGGTGCGGAACGTCTCGCTGACCTTGCGGCGGGGGGAAGCGGTGGGCCTGCTCGGCCCGAACGGCGCCGGCAAGACCACCACCTTCTACATGATCACCGGCCTGGTGCAGCCCGATGAGGGCACCGTGACCATGGACGGCCATGACGTCACCTTCCTGCCGATGTATCGCCGCGCCCGCCTGGGCCTTGGCTACCTGCCGCAGGAGGCCTCGATCTTCCGTGGCCTGTCGGTGGAGGACAATATCCGCGCGGCGCTGGAGGTGGTGGAGCCGGTGCGCGACCGGCGCGAACAAATGCTGGACAGCCTGCTGGCCGAATTCGGCATCGCCCATCTCCGCCGTGCCCCCGCCCTGGCGCTGTCGGGCGGCGAACGCCGGCGCTGCGAGATTGCCCGCGCGCTGGCCACCCAGCCCAGCTACATCCTGCTGGATGAACCGCTGGCCGGTATCGACCCCATCGCAGTGGGGGAAATCCGCGACCTGGTGAAGCACCTGAAGGATCGCGGCCTCGGCGTGCTGATTACCGACCACAATGTGCGTGAGACGCTGGAGATCATCGACCGCGCCTACATCCTGCACGACGGCCAGGTGCTGATGGAGGGCAACCCGCGCGACATCGTCGCGCATGAGGGTGTGCGGCGTGTCTATCTCGGCGAAAGGTTTTCGCTCTAGGCTCGCGGAATGATCAGCGCCGCGCATCGCCGGGTTGGGGGCTGAAGGCCGTGGCGCTCGGACCACGCCTGGACCTGCGGCAATCGCAATCCCTGGTGATGACGCCGCAGCTGCGGCAGGCCATCAAGCTGCTGCAATCCAGCAATGTGGAAGTCACCGCCTTCGTCGAGGAGGAGCTGGAGCGCAACCCGCTGCTGGAGAGGGACGATCGCGCCGAACCCGCGACGCGCGCCGATGAACGCGCGCCGGAGGCCCCTGCCCCGGAACCCGCCGACACCCACGCCGCCGCCACCTCCGGCGAGATGCCGGCCGACGGCGCGGCACCGCTCGATGCCGATTACGGCAATGTCTATGACAGCGACGGGCCGGGCGGCGGCTTCGCCGAATCCGGCGGCCGCGGCGGCCGGGCGGATTTCGATGACAGCCTGTCGGACATTGAGGACCTGCCCGATGGCCGCAAATCGCTGCGCGAGCATCTGGGCGAACAGGTCCGCCTGACCTTCGGCGATGCGCGCGACAGGCTGATCGCGGCGCAGATGCTGGCGCTGGTCGACCCGGCCGGGCGGATGACCATCACCGACTGCCAGATCGCCCGCGCCATGGGCTGCCCGGAGGCGCAGGTGACAGCTGTGCGGGCACGGCTGCAGCGTCTCGACCCGGTCGGCATGTTCTGCCGCGACCTGCGCGAATGCCTGGCGGTGCAGCTGGCGGAACTCAACCGGCTGGACCCCTGCATGGAGCGTCTGCTGGATAATCTGGAGATGCTGGCGCGGCGCGACCTGCGTGGCCTGATGCGGGTCTGCGAATGCGATTCCGAAGACCTGGCCGACATGATCGCGGAGCTGAAGCGGCTGGACCCGAAGCCGGGTGCCAGCTTCGATGCGCCACCCGCGATGGCGGTGGTGCCGGATGTGCTGATGAAGCGCCTGCCGGATGATGGCTGGGCGGTGGAGCTGAACCCCGAGACCCTGCCCCGCGTGCTGATCAATCGCGGCTTCCACGCCCGCGCGGTGGTCGGTGCCAAATCCCGCGACGACAAGGCCTTCATCGCGGACCGGCTGCAATCCGCCACCTGGCTGGTGAAGTCGCTGGAACAGCGCGCCAACACCATCCTCAAGGTCGCGGCCGAGATCGTGCGCCGGCAGGATGGTTTCTTCCGCCATGGCGTGGCGCATCTGCGGCCGCTGATCCTGCGCGACGTTGCCGAATATGTCGCCATGCATGAAAGCACCGTCAGCCGCGTGACCGCGAATAAATACATCGCCACGCCGCGCGGGACCTTCGAGCTTAAGTATTTCTTCACCACTGCCATCGCGGGAACACTTGGTGGCGAAAGTCACTCCGCCGAAGCGGTGCGATTCCGCATCCGGGAGATGATCAGCGCCGAGAGCAGCGAGGATGTTCTCTCCGACGATGCGATCGTCGAGCGTTTGCGCAAGGAGGGAGTGGACATCGCCCGCCGAACAGTGGCCAAATACCGCGAGGCGTTGCGCATCCCATCATCAGTGCAACGCAAGCGGGAGAAGGCCGTCCCGGCCTGATCCGCGGCCGGGTCTCATGCCGCATCCGCGGCGGGGTCACATCGCCGCCTATCCTTCCGGGCGCGGCCTTCCCCATAGCGGAGGAAGGAGCGAAGCTCGCATGCATATCACCGTCGCAGGCAAGCAGGTCGAAACCGGAGAAGCGTTGAAGACGCATGTGCGGGATGGCCTTACAACCATATCCCGCAAGTATTTCGACCACGCCGTGGAAGCAAACGTGACCTTCAGCCGGGACGCGAAGGGCCACGCCTTCCTGTGCGACATCAACCTGAAGGCCGGCCGCAACCTGTTCCTCCGAGGCGAGGGTGAGGGCGCGGATGCGCATCGCGCCTTCACCGTGGCGGCCGAACACGTCGCCAAGCGCCTGCGCCGCTACCGCCGCCGCATGAACGACCACGCCCGCAGCCTGGCCAGTGAACGCGAGCCGGAGGTGGCCGAGCTCGCGCGCCAGGTTGTGCTGCGACAGGAGGAGGATGAGGAGACGCCCGACCCCGCGCTGGAGGAAGCCGGCGACAACCCCGCCGTGGTGGCGGAGACACCGGCCGAGATCCATCGCCTGACGGTGGGTGAGGCCGTGATGCGGATGGATCTGGCGCATGTGCCGGTGCTGATGTTCCGCAACCGGGCGACCAATGGGCTGAACGTGGTCTATCGCCGCGGCGACGGGAATATCGGCTGGATCGACCCCAAGACGGCCTGAGCGCCTACCCCGCCGCCACCTCGGCCACCAGCGCCTCACGCGCCTGCCGGGTGGCGGCGGTCTTCGTCCGGACCGCGGCCAGGATTTCGGGCGGCGCGGTTTCGGGGCTACCGGCATCGAAGGGCGGGGCGGGCGCGTATTCCAGGCCGAGCTGAATTGACTGCGCCACCGCCGGCCCGGCAATTTCCGCCACCAGCGCCAGGGCGAAGTCGATGCCCGCGGTGACGCCACCGCCGGTGAACAGATTGCCATCCTGCACCACCCGCGCCTGCACCGGAATCGCGCCGAGCGGGGCCAGCAGGTGGTGGGCGTTCCAATGGGTGGTGGCGCGCCTGCCGCGCAGCAGCCCGGCCGCACCAAGCACCAGCGCGCCGGTGCAGACGGAGGTGACGTAGCGCGCACCCGGCGCCTGGTGCCGCAGGAAATCCAGCACCACGGCATCCCGCAGCAGCGCATTCACCCCGCCGCCGCCGGGCACGCACAGAATATCGAGCTGCGGGCAGGCGGCGAAATCCGTGGTCGCCATCATGGTCAGGCCGGTCGAGGCGCGCACCGGCCCCACCTGCGCCGCCACCAGATGCATCCGCGCGCCCGGCAGCCCGGCCAGAACCTCGTAGGGCCCGGTGAGATCCAGTTGCTGGACATCCGGGAACAGCAGAAGGCCGATTTCAAGGGTCATGGGTCTCTCCTGCCCGGTTTGTCCGGGCAGGCTAGACGCTCGGACGAAGCGGGGAAAACCCCGCCCGGATCAATGAACCAGCATGGGTTCCATGTCGTGCTGGCGAATCGCCGCGGCGGCCAGGTCGGCATTCGGCGCCGCGCCGATCGGCGTGCCGTCGGCCGCATGGATCGCAAAGGCCAGCGCGCCATTCATCACCACCGGGCGCAGATAGGCCACCGCATCGGCGCCAAGGCGCGCGAAATCGAGGTTCGACAGGCTGCGAAGCGCCATCGGGGTCAGGTTCACGCGGCCCTCTGCGGCGCCGCCATCGAAGTCGGACATGGTGGTCTCCTTCCGGCGCGGCCGTTCCTGGCCCGCGCCAATACAACGCACGACGAGCCTCAGCTTTCCTTGGCCCGGTTGTCGACAAGCTTCTCACCCGGCAGCTTCTCGCAGGGCTGGCCACCGGCCACCTGCCCCACAACGGGGCGCTGCGGGCCATTGCCGCGGGTGGCGATCTGGATGGTCTTCACCCGCACCTCGGGCAGCGGCCGTTGCAGGTCGACATGCAGCAGGCCGTTATCGAGCCAGGCGCCTTCCACCTCGATTCCCTCGGCCAGCACGAAGGCGCGCTGGAATTGCCGCGCGGCGATGCCGCGGTGCAGGAAGATCCGGCCCTCGCTATCGTCCCGCTGCCGGCCACGGATGACCAGCTGGTTGTCCTCCTGCGTGATCTGCAGGTCATCCATCGAGAATCCGGCGACCGCCAGCGTGATGCGAAGCCGCGTTTCCGCCGTCTGCTCGATATTGTAGGGGGGGTAGCCATCGGCGCTTTTCTGCACCCGGTCGAGCATCTGCTCCAGATGATCGAAGCCGAGAAACAGCGGCGAGCCGAATAGCGATGATCGTGACATATCTTCCGGTGCCTCCTCGCTCAGGAGCGAAGCCTTGGTTCCGCGGGGCCACAAGGCACCCCGCCTCGAGCAATTTTGGCGCCAAGGCCTGCCGTTGCAAGGGGGGCAAGGCGGGGCTACCTCTCCGCGTCCCCCCCGAGAGTGCCCGCGATGCGGGCGAGTGACCGAAATGACCTCCGCGACCGATCTTCTCCCCATCCTCAATGTCCCGGACCCGCGGCTGCGCGCCAAGGCGAAGCCGGTTGCGGCCGGGGATGCGCGTATCGCCGACCTCTCCGCCCGCATGCTGGCCACCATGTACAAGGCGCCCGGCATCGGCCTGGCCGCGCCGCAGGTGGGCGAATTGCTGCGCCTGGTGGTGCTCGACCTGCATGAGAACGACATTCCTGCCCCGATGGTGCTGGTGAACCCCGAGATCATCGCCGAAAGCGCGGAGACGGCGGTGCGGGAGGAGGGCTGCCTTTCCCTGCCCGGCCAATATGCGGATGTGACACGCCCGGCCCGGGTGAAGGTGCGCTACCAGGACCTGACCGGCGCGAAGAAGGAGATCGAGGGCGATGGCCTGCTCTCCGCCTGCCTACAGCATGAGATCGACCATCTGGATGGCGTGCTGTTCGTGGACCACATCTCCGCCCTGAAGCGGAACATGCTGCTGCGGAAGCTGGCCAAGGAATTGAAGCTGAAGGCGCAGGAGTGAAGCCGCTCCGCCTCGCCTTCATGGGCAGCCCGGATTTCAGCGTGCCGGCGCTGCGGGCGCTGCACCGGGCGGGGCATGAGATCGTGGCCGTCTATGCCCAGCCGCCAAAGCCCGCCGGGCGCGGGCAGCGGGAGACGCCCTGCCCGGTGCATCGCGCGGCGCTGGAGTTGGGCCTGCCGGTCCGCACCCCGGCCCGGGTGAAGCGGGATACGGCGGAACATGCGGCGTTTGCCGGGCTGGACCTCGATGTGGCGGTGGTCGCCGCCTATGGGCTGATCCTGCCGAAGCCGATGCTGGATGCGCCGAAGCGCGGCTGCCTGAACATCCATGCCTCCCTGCTGCCACGCTGGCGCGGCGCCGGGCCGATTCAGGCGGCGATCCTGGCCGGTGATGCGGAGACCGGCATCACCATCATGCAGATGGAGGAAGGGCTGGATACCGGCCCGATGCTGCTGGCCGAATCGACACCAATCGGCCCCCGCGCAACCACGCCAGAACTGCATGATGCGCTGGCCGGGATCGGCGCCCGGCTGATCCTGCGCGCGCTGGCGGAAAACCCACCCGCCACGCCGCAGCCGGAGGATGGCGTGACCTACGCGCCGAAGCTCGCCAAGGCGGATGGGCGGCTGGACTGGACGCAGCCGGCGGTGGCGCTGGACCGCCGCATCCGCGCCCTCACCCCCTGGCCCGGCTGCTTCTTCCAGGCAGGTGAGGAAATCATGCGTGTGCATGAGGCGGAGCCGGCCGCCGGCAACGGCACGCCCGGCACGCTGCTGGCGCCGGACCTCGTGGCATGCGGCGAGGGCGCGCTGCGCCTGTTGCGCCTGCAGCGCCCCGGCCGCGCCGCGATGGCCGCCGCGGATCTACTGCGCGGCTACGCCCTGCCGGTGCAGCTCGGGTAATGCCGCGCTACGCGCTGCTGCTGGAATATGACGGCACGCATTTCTGCGGCTGGCAGCGCCAGCGCGACCTGCCGAGCATCCAGAAACTGCTGGAGGAAGCCGCCGCCCCGCTGAACCGCGGCGTGCCGCCCACCGCCACCGCCTCCGGCCGCACCGATGCGGGGGTGCATGCGGAAGGTGCCGTGGCCGATCTGGAATTGGCGCTGGATTTGCCGCCGGAGCGGGTGCGCGATGCCATCAATGCCCGCACGCTGCCGCACCCGATTGTGGTGCGCGCCGCCGCGCGGGTGGCCGAGAGCTGGTCGGCGCGCTTCGACTGCCTCGGCCGCGGCTATCGCTACCGCATCCTGAACCGCCCGGCGCGGCCGGCCATGGAAGCCGCGAAGCTTTGGCATGTGAAGCGGCCGCTGGATGCGGCGGCGATGCATGAAGCGGCGCAGATGCTGCTCGGCCGGCACGATTTTTCTGCCTATCGCGCCGCCTCCTGCCAGGCGAAGTCCGCCATTCGCACGCTCGAACGGCTGGAGGTGACGCGGGTCGGGGAGGAGGTGCATGTGATCGCGGAAGCCCGCAGCTTCCTGCACCATCAGGTCCGCAACCTGGTCGGCACCCTGTACGAGGTCGGCCACGGCCGCCGCCCCGTCACCTGGCCGCATGAGGTGCTGGAGGGGTTGGACCGCGCCAAGGCGGGGCAGACGGCACCGCCGGATGGGCTGGTGTTTCGCTTCGCCCGGTATGAGCCGGAGCCCGAGTGGGTGTGAACCCCCCCCCGCCCTTGCGGGGGGGGTTGAAGCAATATGCAACGCCGAAGGGTTATTGGGGTGGGGGCAAGGCCCGCCCTACACGGCCTCCGGCAGCGCCAGGTCGAACCTCTGCGCCAGCTTGGCCAGCGCCGGCGGAATCGCCGGATGCAGCGCCACACCCTCCGCCATCGCCTGGGCACGCCGCGCCATGGCGCGTTCGCCCGGCAGGCGCGGGGCCTCGCCGCCCGGCTTGGGCGGGTTGGCGTGCACGGCATCCGCCATCCAGCCGGTCTCGCGCAGGAAGGCCTGGGTGCCACCGAAGCGGGCCGGGTCGATCACCATGACCAGGACGGAGGCGCCCCAGCCGGTCGGTGCATCGGCGCGGCCATGGCCGGCCAGCGCGCTGGTCAACACCTCGATCAGCAGGCCGAGGGCGAAGCCCTTGTGCCCGGCCTCGACACCGCCGAGCGGCATCAGCGAGCCATCGGCCCAGAAGGCGTTCGGGTCGCGCGTCGGCGCGCCATTCGCATCCAGCAGCACCTCATGGTCGAACAGCTTGCCCTCGGCGCGCTTGCGGCCGGTCATGCCATTGGTGGTGACGGACATCGAGACATCGATCAGCACCGGCCCGTCCGGCGTCGGCCAGGCGGCGGCCAGCGGGTTCGGCGTGTAGATGCGCCGCGTGCCGCCCCAGGGCGCGACGGACCCGGTTGCGGGGTCCGAACAGGTCAGCAGCAGCATCCGCCCGGCGGCGGCCACCGGCGGGCCATAGGCGGCGAGGCAGCCGATATGGTGGCAGCGGCCGATACTGACCACGCCGATCCCCATCTCGGCCGAGGCGGCTTCCGCCCGGGCGATGGCGCGGCGCACCAGCCAGGGGCCGGGCAGCTTGCGGCCATCCCAGGTCTCGGCGACGGCGGTGGCGGAGACCAGCTCCGGCTCCCCGGCCGCGCGCATGTCGCCGGAGACCAGCGAGTCGAGATACGGCGTCAGCAGCGCCAGGCCATGCGTGTCATGGCCCATCAGGTCGCCCTCGAGCAGCACCTCCGCCACCGCGCGGGCCTTTTCCGATTCCAGCCCCGCCGCGGCGCAGGCGGTGGTGGCAAAGCGCAGCAATCCCGCCACCTCGTAGCGCGCATCCGGCATGGTTTCTCTCCCCAATAGTGTCAGCCGATCGAAAGCCGCTGCACGAAGCCCGCGATGAACAGGCCGATCGCCAGGTCCATCACCACCAGCCCGGTCGCCCTGCCGCCGGAGATGCCGAGCACCGTCCTGGCCATGAACCATTCGAGCCACAGCGAATAGCCGATCACCGCCAGCGTCAGCCCCTGCGCCAGGATCGAGGGCGGCCCCAGGAACAGCAGCACCGCCAGGGCGATCTGCACCAGGTACTGCACCACGCTGATCCAGTTCCACGCCACGACGAAGCGCGGCCACAGCGCGGCACGGCCCCAGCCGGCGATCACCGGGAGGGAGACCAGCACGAACAGCACCCAGCCATAGACATAGCCGGTCAGCTCCGCCGTCAGAGGGCGCAGCAGGCCACCTGACGGCGCTTCGATGCTGCTCCAGGCGAAGACCCGCAGCGCCAGGAAGGCCGGCAGGCAGATCGCGGCCGCGGCGAAGGACCGCAGGGCGCCGGCCGGCGTCGTCTCCATCAGCGCGACGCCTTCCGCCCGGCCCCGCCCGAGCAGCAGCGCGCCGATCAGCCCGGCGGTGATCGCCAGGCGCAGCGGCGGCTCCGGCGGCAGCCCACCTGGCGGTGGCGCGTCCGGCGGCGGGTTGGGGGCGCCGCTCAGCCGAGCACCTCCTCGATCACCCGGGCATAAAGCCGGGTGAGCGCCCGCAATTCCGCGACCGGCGTCGATTCATCCGCCTTGTGCATCGTGGCCCCCACGGCGCCGAGTTCCGCCACCGGGCAGTGCCGCGCGATGAATCGGGCGTCCGATGTGCCGCCGCCGGTATCCAGCGTGGCTGCCTGCCCGGTCTCCGCCAGAACGGCACGTTCCAGCGCGGCGACGAAGGGGCCGGGTTGGGTGAGGAAGGATTCGCCGCTGCACACCACCGCCAATTCATGCCGCGGCGCATCGCGCTCCAGCGCCGCGCGGAGATGTGCGGTCAGGCTCGCCTCGCTGTGCAGGTCGTTGAAGCGGATGTTCAGCCGCGCCGTGGCGCTGGGCGGGATGACATTGGTCGCCGGGTTGCCGACATCGAAGCTGGTGACCTGCAAGGTCGTAGGCTCGAAGAACTGGCTGCCCTGGTCCAGCGGCGTGCCGGTCAGCGCCGCCAGCACCCGCACCAGGCGATGGATCGGGTTGTCGGCGCGCTGCGGATAGGCGCTGTGGCCCTGGGTGCCATGCACCGTGAGCGTCGCATTCAGGCTACCGCGCCGGCCCACCTTGATGGTGTCGCCCAGCACGACCTTGCTGGTCGGCTCCCCCACCACGCAGCAATCCGGAATGCCACCCCGCGCGGCCAGCCAATCCAGCACGCGCACCGTGCCGTCCGTGGCGGGGCCTTCCTCATCGCCGGTGATCAGCAGCGACAGGGTCCCGGGCAGATCCGGCCGGCGGTCCAGCACATCGGCCACTGCGGAAACCCAGGCGGCGACGCCGCCTTTCATGTCCGTGGCGCCGCGGCCAAAAAGCAGCCCGTCCCGCACCTCGCCGCCAAATGGGTCGGCGGTCCAGCCGGTGGCACCGGGCGGCACCACATCGGTGTGGCCGGCGAACATCAGGTGCGGGCCACCCTCGCCCCGGATCGCAAACAGATTCTCCACCTCGCCGAAGCGGAGCCGTTCACACGCAAAGCCGAGCGGCGCCAGCGCCGCCTCCAGCACCGCCAGCGCGCCGTCATCGGCGGGCGTGACGGACCGGCAGCGGATCAGAGCCTGAGCCAGCGGCACAGGGTCCGGAACGTCGTTCCGCATCAATCCCGCAGCAATTCGTTGATCGAGGTCTTCGACCGCGTCTGCGCATCCACCCGCTTCACGATCACCGCGCAATACAGGCTGGGTCCCGGCGAGCCATCCGGCAGCTGCTTGCCCGGCAGGCTGCCAGGTACCACCACCGAATAAGCCGGCACCCGGCCCATGAAGACCTCGCCCGTCGCCCGGTCGATGATCTTGGTGGAGGCGCCGAGGAAGACGCCCATCGACAGCACGCTGCCGCGCTCCACGATCACGCCTTCCGCCACTTCGGAACGCGCGCCGACGAAGCACTCATCCTCGATCACCACCGGATTGGCCTGCAGCGGCTCCAGCACGCCGCCGATGCCGGCGCCGCCCGAGATGTGGCAGTTCTTGCCGATCTGCGCGCAGGACCCGATGGTGGCCCAGGTATCCACCATGGTGCCGCTATCGACATAGGCGCCGAGGTTCACGAAGGACGGCATCAGCACCACGCCCGGCGCGATGAAGGCCGAACGCCGCACCACGGCGCCAGGCACCGCGCGGAAGCCGGCTTCCTTGAAGCGGTTGGCGCCCCAGTCGGCGAATTTCAGCGGCACCTTGTCATAGGCGCCGAGGCCCACATCCATCGGCGCGCTGTCCGACAGGCGGAAGGACAGCAGCACAGCCTGCTTCAGCCACTGATTCACATGCCAGGCGCCATCCGCGCCGGGCTGCGCGACTCGCGCCTTGCCCGAATCGAGCAGTTCCAGCGCGGTTTCCACAACCTGCCGGTCCTCGCCCTGGGTCTGGGCGTTCAGCGTGTCACGCCGGTCCCACAGCGCCTCGATCTTGGCCTTCAGCGGCGTGGTCGTGTCCATGGTCTGCGGTGTGTCCTGGCTGGCCGTGTGGCGGTTCTGCTTCGCGCCGGACCATGCATAGGCTGCCACCGCGCTGTCAACGCGCCCCGCCCGCTTCCTGCGGGCGAGCCCCCCGCAAGGCGGTGTTTGCTAACCCCGCCTTCACCGCATCCACCCTACCCTTCGGGCATGGACGGACCGCCCCCGCTTTCGCCCCCCTCGCCCGACCTGCCTCCCGGTCATGCTGCCCGGGAACCGCTGGCCTCGGCCCTGCTCGACAGCCGCGCCCGATGGCGTGACTTCGCCCTTCTCTCGGCGGATCTGCTGTTCGAGACGGATGCCGAGGGCCGCTTCACCTTCCTGGCGCCGGAGACGGTGCTGGGCCACCCGGCGGAATCGCTGATCGGCGCACCGGCCGTCACCCTGTTCGCCGGCCCCGGCCCCGGGGTCTTCGGCATCGGTGCCTTTCGCCGACAGCGCATGACCAAGGCCTGGTTGGAATGCGCCGATGGCAGCACCGCCTGCCTGGAATTCACCCTGCTGCGCCATGGCGAGGGGCTGCGTGGCTCGGCGCGCGATGTCACCGCGGCGGAACGCCGCAGCGAGGTGGTGGCGCGCGCGCTGCGCCGGGCCAATGCGCTGGGCCGGCTGCTGCGCCTCGGCCAGCGGCAGGGCGGCGCCGAAGCGGCGCTGGGCGCCATGCTGGCGGCCCTGCCCGCGGCGCTGAACTGCCAGGGTGCCGCGCTGCTGGTGCCGGAGGGCGAATCCTGGCGGGCGGCGCATGTGGTCAACCACCCGCCGCCGCTGCACCTGTTGCCGCCGCCGGGCACGCTCGCGCCCGGCAGCCTTGCAACCGGCAGCCTTGCGACCGGCAGCCTTGCGGGCACCCCGCACCACGCCGTGGCCTGCACCGAGGCGGGGCCCTGCCTGCTTGCCTGGCGGGACCCGCAGGAACCGCCGCTTGATTCGGATGATCGCGAATTGCTCGCCGCCCTCGCCTTGCCCATGGCGGCCCTGAAGGGAGAGGTTCTGCGGCAGAAGGCGCTGACCGCGGCGGCGGATGGCGACCCGCTGACCGGCCTGCTGAACCGGCGCGGCTTCACCGCGGCGCTGGAGCGCCAGGTGGCGGCCGGCGGCGCGCTGGTGTTCCTCGACCTCGATGGCCTGAAGCCGCTGAATGATCGCCTGGGACATGAGGCCGGGGACGCCGCCTTGCGCGCCATGGGTGCCCGCCTGCGCGCCGCCGCGGCGCGGGAGGATCTGGCGGCGCGTCTGGGCGGCGACGAGTTCTGCCTGTGGCTGCACGGCGCCAGCCAGCTGGAGGCGGAATGCCGCATCGGCACCCTCGGCGCGCCCGGCCCCTTGCCGGAATGGCCGGAAGCCGGCCCGGCCGCGCTGCGCGCCAGCCTGGGCGTCGCCATGGCCCGCAGCGGAGAGCCGGTGGCGGAATTGCTGGCCCGCGCCGATGCCGCCATGTACGCCGCCAAGCGCGCCCTCGGGGATCGCCGGAAGTGACCGACCGACCGGAGGACCTCCACGCCGCCCGGCATGGCGACACGGCCGCCCGCACCGCCGTTGCGCGGGCGCCGCACGCCTCGCCGGAATTGCTGACCTTCCTGGCCGCGGACCCGGCGGCCCAGGTGCGCCAGGCGGTCGCCGCCCATGCCGCGACCCCGCCCGCCGTGGCCCGCCTGCTGGCCGCCGATGCGGATGCGGAGGTGCGCCGGGTGCTGGCCGGGCGCATCGCCGCCCTGGCGCCGGAGCTGGACAGCAAGGCGCGCAGCCGCATGGCCCGGATTTCCGCCGGCACGCTGGCCATGCTGGTCGAGGACACGGCGGTAGAAGTACGAGCGGCGATCGCCGATGCGGTGCGCGACATGCCGGACGCACCGCGGGAGCTGATCCTGCGCCTGGCGCGCGACACCGCCATGCCAGTGGCGGAGCCGGTGATCCGCCTGTCGCCGCTGCTGACCGAGGCCGATCTGCTGGCGCTGATCGCCACCCCCCCGGTGCCCGCCACCCGCCGCGCCGTTGCCCGGCGCCCGGCGCTCAGCGAGACCCTGTCGGACGCCATCGCGCAGACCGCCGACACACCCGCGGTGGCGGCCCTGCTGGCCAACCCCTCCGCCGCGATCCGGGAGGCGACCCTGGACCGCCTGGTGGCCGGTGCCGGCAGCCGGCCGAGCTGGCAGGCGGCCCTGGTGCGGCGCGCCCAGCTTCCGGCCCAGGCGGCCCGCGCCCTGGGGGAGATCGTGACAGACCAGCTGCTCGGCGCGCTGGCGGCACGGACCGATCTGCCGGAAGGCCTGGCCGCCGCGCTGCGCAGCCGGGTCACCGCCAGCCTGGCGGCGGAGGACGCCCAGGATGCGGAGGCGGAGCTGTTCGCCGCCGCCCAGGCCGGTGACCGGGAGGCACTGCTGATCCGCCTGGCAGAGGCCGCCGGGGTCAGCCAGGCGCGGGTGGAGGCGGCGCTGGCGCTACGCAGCGGCCGGGCGATCGCCGGGCTGTGCCACAGCGCCGGATGGTCGGCGACACTGGCGGCCGAGGTCCAGGCGGTGCTGGGCGGCCTCGGCCCGGCCGAGGTGGTCCACCCAACGGCGGAAGGCCGCTGGGCACTGGGGGAGGCGGAGCTGCAATGGCAGGCGGAGTTGCTGGAGGGGCTGCCCGCCTGATGGCGGCAGCATTCCCTCAGGCGCGGATCAGCGTGCCCGCGCCCTGGCCGGTGAACAATTCCAGCAGCACCGCATGCGGCACCCGGCCATCGACGATGACCGCGGCCTTCACGCCGCGTTCCACCGCATAGATGCAGGTCTCGACCTTCGGGATCATGCCGGCGGAAATCCAGCCGGCCTCGATACCGGCCTTGACCTCGGCCACCGTCATCTCCGGGATCAACTGCCCATCCGGGCCGAGCACGCCGCGCACATCGGTCAGCATCAAAAGCCGCTCGGCGCCCAGCGCACCGGCGATGGCACCCGCCACCGTATCCGCGTTGATGTTGTAGGTCTGGCCATCGGCGCCGACGCCGACGGGGGCCACGACCGGAACTATATCGGCGCCGATCAGCAGCTTCAGGACGCGCGGGTCGACATGCTCCGGCTCTCCGACGAAGCCGAGGTCCAGCACCTTCTCGATATGGCTGTCGGGGTCGCGATAAGTGCGGGTCAGCTTGCGCGCCTGGATCAGCCCGCCATCCTTGCCGGAGATGCCGACCGCGATGGCGCCGGCGCGGGTGATGGCGGAGGCGACCTGCTTATTCACCGGCCCGGCCAGGACCATCTCGACCACGTCGAGCATTTCCTCATCCGTCACCCGCAGGCCCTGGACGAAGTTGGACTTCACGCCGAGTCGCTTGAGCATCGCGTTGATCTGCGGGCCGCCGCCATGCACCACCACGGGGTTCACGCCCACCTGCTCCAGCAGCGCGATGTCGCGGCCGAAGCGCAGGGCGGCGTCCTCCTCCCCCATCGCGTGCCCGCCGTACTTCACCACGACGATCTGGTCGTCGTAGCGCTTCAGGAAGGGCAAGGCGCCGGCGAGGATCGCCATCTGGTCGAGCGCGTCATCGGTCATGGCAGGCGTCCCCGGTGCTCGCTCCGGGCCTTTCGCCGCGGGCGGCGCGGTTTGCGGCCAATGGAAGCGAGGGTCAAGCCCGCGGACGGCACACGCCGCCCGCGGAGGCTGCCGGGTTCAGCGCGCCTCGATGCCGCGGCGGGTGGCGATGATCTCGGAGGCCTCGCAGATGTTCACCCGCATCAGCTCCGCCGTCTCCCCATTCGCCCAGACCAGCTTGAAGTCATAGGCGCCGCCCTGGCCGCCCGGGGTGAAGTTCATCTGCCGGCCTGTCGCCAGCACATTCTCGCCCAGCCGGTCGCGGCCCCAGTTGGAGTTGGCGGAGGGCCCGAAATAAAACTCGTTGACCTGCGTGCCGGAGTTGTTGCGCAGCGTGAAGCGCGTGTCGCATTGCGCGGCCGCAGGCGCGGCGGCAGCCGCCAGCAGGACGGCGGCGAGGGCCAGGCGTCGGAACATGAAGGGTAATCCTTGGGCAGGGTCGGCAGCCTGCCCGCCAATCGGGCGCGTGCCGGCCCAACTATGCGGAGGGGTGCGTTAAGCAGGGCTGAAAGCCGCGCTCAGCCCAGCCGCGCGACCGCCGCCAGTTCCGCCCGCAACTCCGCAATACCCTGCCCCGTTTCGCTGCTCGTCACCAGCATCAGGGGGTGCGCCGCCGTTCTTTTTTTAACCAGAGACTCAAGTTCTTTAATGCGCTTTTCCAGCTGCGCCTTCTTCACGTCATCGACCTTGGTGATGCAGATCTGGAAGGCGACCGCGGCATCGGACAGCAGTTCGATCGCGGCGCGGTCGGCGGGCTTGATCTCCACCCGGGCATCCATCAGCAGCAGCACGCGCCGCAGCGTCGGCCGGCCGCGCAGGAAATCGAACATCAGGCCCTGCCAATCCTCCTTCAGCGTCTTGGAGGCCTTGGCGTAGCCATAGCCGGGCATGTCCACCAGCGTGAGCTGGCCCTCGTCACAACGGAAGAAGTTCAGCTGCCGGGTGCGGCCCGGCGTCACGGAAACCCGCGCCAGCGCCTTCTGCCCGGTCAGCGCATTCAGCAGCGAGGATTTGCCCACATTGGACCGGCCGCAGAAGGCCACCTCCGGCCCCGCCAGGGGCGGCAGCTGGTTGATGGCCTGGGAGGCGTAGAAGAAGGTGCAGGGGCGCGCGAACAGCAGGCGCCCGGCCTCGATCAGGCCGGCGCGCTGCTCATCATCCACCGCCTCCGCCAAGCCGCCCGGGGGAAGCTCAATCGGGGTGCCAGAGGGGGTGGTGATGATCACTTCTTGCCCTTCGGTGCCGGCTTGGGGGCGGCGATGGCCGCCGCCGGCTTCGCCGGGGCTGGCGCGGCTGCGGCGCGAGCCTGCCGCTTCTTGTCCGTCCGCATGATGTAGTACTGCTGGGCGATGGAAAGCAGGTTGTTCCAGGTCCAGTAGATCACCAGGCCGGCCGGGAAGCTGGCCAGCATGAAGGTGAAGATCAGCGGCATCCAGGCGAAGATCTTGGCCTGGATGGGGTCCGGCGGCGTCGGGTTCAGCTTGAACTGCAGCCACATCGTGATGCCCATCGCGATGGCCCAGGCCGGCATGTGCAGGAAGCTGGACAATTGCGTCGGGTCGTAGGGCAGGATGCCGAACAGGTTGAACAGGTTGGTCGGATCGGGCGCCGAAAGGTCGCGGATCCAGCCGAAGAACGGCGCGTGCCGCATTTCGATGGTGACGAACAGCACCTTGTACAGCGCGAAGAACACCGGGATCTGCAACAGGATGGGCAGGCAGCCGGATGCCGGGTTCACCTTCTCCGACCGGTACAGCGCCATCATCTCGGCCTGCGCCTTGGCGGGGTCGTCCTTGTAGCGCTCCCGCACCTCCGTCATTTTCGGCGCCAGCACCTTCATGCGGGCCATGGAGGTGTAGGCCTTGCTGGCCAGCGGGAAGAAGGCAAGCTTCAGGCCCAGGGTGAAGACCAGGATCGCCACGCCGAAATTGCCGAAGATGCCGAACAGCCAGTCGATCGCGTAGAAGAACGGCTTGGTGATCCAGTAGAACCAGCCGAAGTCGATCGCCTTGTCGAAACCCTCGATACCCAGGTTGTCGGCGTAGCCATCCAGCAGGCGCACTTCCTTGGCGCCCGCGAACAGCCGCGTGGCGAGGCCCGCGACGGCCCCTGGCGCCACGGTCTGCACCGCCGGCGGCGCCATATCCACCTGCCAGCGATCCTGGCCACCCTCCGCCGAATGGCGATAGGCGGAACGGATCTGGGTTGCCTGGTCCATCGGCGTCAGCGCCGTCAGCCAGTATTTGTCGGTGAAGCCGATCCAGCCGCCGGTGGTCTCCTGCTCCATCGCCGGGCCGCCACGGCGGCGCTCGGCTTCGGATTTGGCGTCGCTGTAGCTCCATTCCGTCAGGCGGCCGCCCAGCACGCCGGTGAAGCCTTCATGCAGGATGAAGAAGCCGGCGGTCGGCGGCGTGCGCTCACGCCGCACGCGGGCCCAGGGCAGCACCTGCACCGGCTCCGCGCTGGCATTGCGGACGCTCTGCTCGGCGGTGAGCATGAAATCTTCGTCGATGCCGAGGCGGATGGTGAATTCCTGGCCCTGGCCATTGTCCCAGCGCAGCGTCAACGGGGTGGTGGGCGTCAGGCTGTTACCGTCCGCGGTCCAGTCCGTATCCGGGCCGGGCACCTGGGTGCGGCCATCGGCGGCGGTCCAGCCCCACTGGGCAAAATAGGGGTTCGCATCGCTGCGCGGCGCCAGCAGGCGCACCAGGGCGCTGTCCGGCCGCACCGTCTCCCGGTAGCCGCGCAGGATGGCGTCATCCAGCCGCGCGCCGCGCAGGCTGATGCTGCCCTGCAGGCGCGGATTCTCCAGGCGGATGCGCTGTTCCGGCGGCAGACCGGGGGTTACCGCGGCCAGGGTGCTGCCGGGGGCGGCGCCCGGCTGGGCCAGCGGCGCGCCACCGGCGGGCACCGGCACCGGCGCCTGCGCGACGGGCACGCCCGGGGCGATGGCGCCGGGTGTCGCGGGGGCCTGGGCGGCGATTTCCGCCTGGCGGCGCTGCTCCGCCTCCCGCTGCGGGCGGTTCCACAGGTCGAACAACAGCAGGATGCCGACCGAAAGGGCGATGGCGGCGAGGAGACGCTTCTGGTCCATGACGGCCTGATTCAGCCTTTCGTCGGTCGCGGGGCGGCCGTATCTGCCGGCCCCGGGACGTTCGGGGAAGTGAGGGGCACCGGGTCGTAGCCACCCGGATGCCAGGGGTTGCAGCGCAATACACGGCGCGCGGTCAACCAGCTACCTCGCAGCGCCCCGTGTTCGGCCACCGCCTCCAGCCCGTATTCGCTGCAATGCGGGTAGAAGCGGCAGTTGCAGCCGATGATCGGCCGCAGGGTGAGCTGGTAGGTGCGGATCGCGCCGCGCAGCAGATGCTGCTGTGGGGTCATGGGACCGACTCCTTGGCCGGGAGCACGCCGCCTGGCGGTTCCTTCGGCGGCAGCACGCCGCCTTGCCGCAGCGCACCGCGCAGGTCGCCCAGCAGGGTGCGGAAGTCGCGCTCGGCCGTCGCTTCCCGGCCGATCATCACCAGGTCGAAGCCCGGCGGTGCATCCTGGCCAAGCAGCAATCGCGCCGCCTCCCGCAGCCGCCTTTTGGCGCGGTTGCGGATGACGGCGTTGCCGACTTTCTTGGTGACGGTGAAGCCGACCCGCAGCGGGCCGTCCGTACCCTTCAGAACCTGCACCACCACACCCGGCCGCGCTGCGCGCAGACCGCGGGATGCCACAAGCTTGAATTCACGGCGAAGCTTCAGACGGGGCGGGCGCGCCGGCATGACACAAGTTTGCCCGCCGCGATCTCAGGCGGAGAGCTTCTTGCGGCCCTTGGACCGGCGATTCGCCAGCACATTCCGCCCGCCGACCGTCGCCGTGCGGGCGCGGAAGCCATGGCGGCGCTTCCGGACGAGCTTCGAGGGCTGATAAGTACGCTTCACGACACACTCCCGCGGGCTCCGGCCCCAGGCGGCCCAGGGGAGTCTCCCTGGCCATTCCTGCACCGGCTGGTATCTAGAGGAAATGCCGGCGGCGGCCCCACAAAACAAGGCCACCCCGGCGAGGCCCGGACGTATAGGGAAGCGCCACCCCTGCCGTCAACCGCGCGGATCAGGCATGAGGGCCGCCACATGCAACGCCTCACCCCGCAGATGGAGCCATGATGCCCGATTTCGACCTTGTGGTGATCGGTGCCGGTGCCGCCGGACTATCCGTCGCCGCCTTCTCCGCGGCCCTTGGCCTCAAGGTGGCACTGGTCGAGCGCGGGCGGATGGGCGGCGATTGCCTGAATTATGGCTGCGTGCCGTCCAAGGCGCTGCTGGCCGCGGCCCACGCCGCCCATGCCGCCCGCCGCGCCCACCGATTCGGCGTGCGCCTGCCCGAGCCGGAGATCGACTGGGCCGCGCTCCGCCGTCACATCCAGGGCGCCATCGCCCATATCGCGCCGATCGACTCGGAGGCCCGCTTCCGCGGCATGGGGGTGGAGGTGATCCGCGCCTCGGCGCATTTCGTGGCGCCGGACATGATCGAGGCCGGCGGCCGCCGCCTGACCTTCCGCCGCTGCGTCATCGCCGCCGGCAGCCAGGCGATCGTGCCGGATATCCCGGGCCTCGGCCCGGTACCCTGGCTGACCAATGAGACGATCTTCGAGCTGGAGGACCCGCCGGGCCACCTGATCATCCTCGGCGGCGGCCCGATCGGGCTGGAGATGGCGCAGGCGCATGCCCGCCTCGGCTGCCTGGTGACGGTGATCGAGGCCGGGCGGATTGCGGGCCGGGACGACCCGGAACTGGCCGATGGGCTGCGCCGCGCCCTGACCCGGGATGGGGTGACGCTGCTGGAGGGCGCGAGGCTCGCCCGCGTGACCTCCGACCGGGCCGAGGATGGCGGGCCGGGGCTTGTGGCGCATCTGGAGGATGGCAGGCAGATCGGCGGCACCCACCTGCTGCTGGCGGTGGGCCGCGCGCCGCGGCTGGCGGGGCTGGATTTGGCGGCCGGCCAGGTGACGGCGACGAAGCTGGGCATCGCCACCGATGCCGGGCTGCGCTCCACCAGCAACCGAAGGGTCTGGGCGGTGGGCGACATCGCGGACCCCGCCGGCATCGGCCCGCGCGCCTTCACCCATGTGGCGTCCCAGCATGCCGGCATCCTAGCGCGGCGCATGCTGTTCCGCCTGCCGGCCAAGGTGGATTATGCCGCCCTGCCGCGCGTCACCTACACGGACCCGGAACTCGCCCAGATCGGCCTGACGGAGGCCGAGGCGCGCGAGGCGGGCCATGAGGTCACCATCCTGCGCTTCCCGGTGGCGGAGACCGACCGCGCCGTGGCGGAGGGGATCGAGGAAGGCCTGGTGAAGCTGGTGGTGACGCCGAAGGGCCGGCTGCTCGGCGCCGGCATCCTGGCGCCGCATGCGGGCGAGATGGCCGGCACCTTCGCTCTGCTGATCGGCCGCAAGCTGCCGCTTTCGGCGCTGGCCGGGCTGGTGCTGCCCTACCCGACCCTGGCCGAGGCGGCGAAGCGGGCGGCGGGGGATTTCTATGCGCCGAAGCTGCTCTCACCACTGGTCAAGCGCGTTGTCGGCTTGCTCAAGCGCCTTCCGTAAGCGAGGCTCGCGCGCAAGATGCTGCAATGCAGAATGAGGGCGCCAACATGACGAAAAAGCTGGAGGGCCGGGTGGCCCTCGTCACCGGATCCACCTCCGGCATCGGCCTGGCCATCGCGCTGGGCTTTGCCCAGTCCGGCGCCAAGGTGATGCTGAACGGCTTCGGCAGCGAGGCCGAGATCGCCCGCGCCCGCGCCAAGGTGGGCGAGGCGATGGGCGTGGCGGAAGCGCCCTATTCCGGCGCCGACATGTCGAAGCCCGAGGAGATCCGCGCCATGGTCAAGGCCTGCGAGGCCGAGCTCGGCGCCTGCGACATCCTGGTGAACAATGCCGGCATCCAGTTCGTCTCCCCGGTCGAGGACTTCCCGGATGACAAGTTCGACCGGATCATCGCCATCAACTTCGCCTCCAACTTCCACGCCATCAAGGCGGCGCTGCCGGGGATGAAGGCGCGGGGCTTCGGGCGGATCGTCAATGTCGCCTCCGCGCACGGTCTGGTCGCCAGCCCCTACAAGACCGCCTATGTCTCGGCCAAGCACGCCGTGGTCGGGCTGACCAAGTCGGTGGCGCTGGAAGTGGCGCGCGGCCCGGTGACCTGCAACGCCATCTGCCCCGGCTTCGTCCGCACCCCGCTGGCCGAAGCCCAGGTGAAGCCGCTGGCCGAGAAGCACGGCGTCACCGAGGACAAGGCGCTGACCGACTTCCTGCTTGACCGCCAGCCGACCAAGCGCTGGGTGGAGGTGGAGGAAGTGGCGGAGATGGCGCTGTTCCTGTGTGGTCCGAACAGCGGCAGCATCAATGGCACCGCGCTGTCCATCGATGGCGGCTGGACCGCTCAATAATGTTCATGCCCTCAAATGGCGGGCGCGGCCTGCGGCCGCTTGCCTTCGCGCCCTGCACTGTTTCGCAAGGTGAAGCGGGCAGTCTGGGCGCGGGCCGCGTTCGCGGCCTCGTTCCGCTTAAGTGCGCGGACCGCCAGCGCTTTTGCGGGCAGGTTTTGAACGGAAACACATGATCGAACACGAATTCCGCTCAGAGGCGGCCGATACGCTGGGCGCCGCCGGGGCCGCGCCCGGCCCCACCCCGCGCGCCGCCCGCACCGCCCCAGCAACCCGCCGCATCAATCTGGCGCTGCAGGGCGGTGGCACCCACGGCGCCTTCACCTGGGGGGTGCTGGAGCGGCTGCTGGAGGAGGAGCGGCTGGAATTCGAGGCCGTCTCCGGCACCTCCGCCGGCGCGATGAACGCGGCCATCTTCGTCCAGGGCCTCTGCCAGGGCGGGCGGGATGGCGCGCGGCAGGCGCTCGACAGCTTCTGGCGCAATGCCGCCGGGCGCATGGCGAACAGCCCGTTGCAGAACACCCCGCTGGAGAAGGCGATCTGGGGCCACGACCTGACCTGGTCCGTCGCCTACCAGACCTTCGAGACGCTGACCCGCGTCATGTCCCCCTACCAGCTCAATCCCACCCCCTTCGAATTCAACCCGCTGCGCCAGGTGCTGGAGGAGGAGATCCACCCGGAGATCCTGCGCCACGGCAAGGGCCCCAAGCTGTTCATCTCCGCCACCTCCGTCCGCACCGGCAAGCCGCGGGTCTTCGCGCGGCATGAGGTGACGGTGGACACGCTGCTCGCCTCCGCCTGCCTGCCGCAATTCTTCAAGGCGGTGGAGATCGATGGCGAGCCGTTCTGGGATGGCGGCTACCTCGGCAACCCGGCGCTCTGGCCGCTGTACGAACAGGGCGGGCCGCCGGATATCGTGCTGGTGCAGCTCAACCCCATCGTGCGGGACGAGCTGCCGACGCGGCCGACGGAAATCGTCAACCGGCTGAACGAGATCAGCTTCAACGCATCCCTGATGGCGGAGATGCGCGCCATCGACTTCGTGCAGCGGCTGCTGGAGGCCGGTCGGCTGGAACAGCCGCGCTACCGCAAGCTGTTCGTCCATTGCATCGAGGACGAGGCCCGGATGCGCGACTTCAAGCTCAGCACCAAGCTGAACGGGGATTGGGAGTTCCTGATGACCCTGAAGCGTTACGGGCGGGAGGCCGCCGGGCTGTGGCTGGAGGCGCATTTCGACAAGCTCGGCCGCGAGAGCAGCGTGGATATCCGCGAACGCTTCCTGTGAAAAAGCCCCGGTGATGACATGCCCCCGGCCGGGGCATCGGCTGCGCCTATCGGCCCGAAAGGGCCTTCGGATTGGAGGTGCGGCGCCCGGAAGCGCTTGATCCGCCCAGCGAAACCAAGCTGGAGATCAGGCCATGAACGATACTGCACCGGGCTATGGGAAGTGGGACCTCGACTTCATCATGCCGGAAGTCCCGGCACAGGGGCGCTGGCGCGGCGGCCCGCTGAACCACCGGCTGCGTGAGGGAAACGAGACCCTGATCTGGCACCCCGGCGATGGCAGCCGGGTGATCTCGGTGCAGGAAGGCGTCCATACCCTGCAGCTCGACGATACCGACCGCACGCTGGAACAGGTACTGGCCGCCATCCGGGTGGAACCGAATTCCGCCGGCAAGCCCCGGCTGCTGCTGGGGGAGATCGGCGTGGCCGGCGTGCGCGGCACCATCGCGCTGGGTGAGGAACAGATCCGCTTCGCCGGGGTGCGGCGCATCGTCATCGGCGGCTACAGCGCCTATCCGGCGCGCGGCGGCTGAACCGCCCAGCGCAGCCGCGCCGGCTGGCGCGGCGCGACGGTGACGATGGCCCATTGCCGGAAGCGCCGCGCCAGCACCGCCAGGCGGCGCGGGTCGCCTTCCAACAGAAGGTGGTGCTCGGCCCAGCCCTTGGCCCGGCCCCAGCCCTCCGCCAGCAGCCGCCCGCGCGCCGACTGGTGCAGGCGGGCCTGCATGCGGTGGTTCCAGCCCTGCGGCATGCGGCGGCTGAGCGGGTTCCAGGCGGTGATGAAGCCGGCCTGAGCCACACCATGCCGCGCCAGCAGCGCATCCACCGCCGCGCTGCGCCGGCCGATGCGTGCCACAGCGCCCGCAGCCTCATAGGCCGTGGCGCGGAAGGCGCGGAGAGGTGGCGCGCGCCTCACGTCAGGTGCAGCAGCAGGCCCTTGAGATAGGCGCTTTCCGGCAGGCCGGGATGCACCGGGTGATCCGGCCCGGCGCCGACGGTGGCGAGCAGCCGCGCCTCCCGCTTCGCCTTGTGCACGCCCCAGCCCACCGCATCGGTGAAATCGCCCGGGGAAACATGGTGCGAGCAGGAGGCGATGAACAATATCCCTTCCTTCGCCACCAGCCCGGCCGCCAGCCGCGCAAGCTTGCCATAGCCGCGCAGCGCCGCCGGCTGGTCCTTGCGGGTCTTGGCGAAAGCGGGCGGGTCCGCCACCACCACATCAAAGCGCCGGCCGCTGGCGGCCATTTTTTCAAGATGTTCCAGCGCCTCCGCCTTCAGGGGGGTGACGCGGTCGGCGAAGCCGGCGAGCCGCGCAGCCTGCATGGCGTGGTCCAGCGCGTGTTCGCTGCGGTCCAGCAGCGTCACCTCCGCCGCGCCCGCCGCCGCCGCGGCCAGGCCGAAGCCGCCAGTATGGCAGAAGGCGTCCAGCATGGTCCGGCCCTGGCACAGACGCGCGACCATGGCGCGATTGGCACGCTGGTCGAAGAACCAGCCGGTCTTCTGGCCGCCCAGCAGATCCACCGGGAAGCTGAGGCCGGATTCCTCAACCGTCGCCGTACCCTCCCCCTGCAAGGCGGTGACGGATTCGGCCAGGCCCTCCAGCTTGCGCACGGCGCTGTCGTTGCGGGCGACCACCAGGCGTGGCGCGAACAGGGCGTTGAGTGCGGCCAGGATATGCGGCGTCGCGGCATCCATGCCGGCGGTATTGGCCTGGATCGCCACCGCATCGCCGTAGCGGTCGATGACCAGGCCGGGCAGGCCATCGGCCTCGGCGTGCACCAGGCGGTAGAAGGGTGCGTCGAACAGGCGCCCTCGCAGGGCCAGGCAGGCCGCGAGGCGCTGCTGGTACCAGGCCGCGTCGATCGCCGCGGCAGGGTCCGCATCCAGGCGGCGGGCGGCGATCAGGCTGTGCGGGTTGAAGTGCCAGACGCCATGCTTCACCCCGTCATCGCCTTCCAGCCGCACCGGGGTGCCGGGCGGGATGGCGCGCAGCGCGGGGGTCATGGCAATCTCGTTGGAGAAGGCCCAGGGGTGGCCCCCCTTCACGCGGCGGTCGCCGCCAGGGGCGAGGCGGATCAACGGATGCTCGGTCATGCCCGGCCTATGCCCCGATCAGCCGCGCACCGCCAGTATCACCCCCCCGATGGTCATGGACAGCGCCACCACCTCCCGCACCCCCAGCGCCTCGCCGAGGAACAGCGCGGCCGATGCAACGCCGATCACCGGCGTCAGCAGGGTGCCGGAGGCCGCGGCCTCCGCCGGCAGGCGCCGCAGCGCGGCGAACCAGGCGAGGTAGCAAAGGCCGAGCGGCCCGATGCCGCCATACAGCAGCACCGCCCAGCTCCCCGCCGACAGCGCCCCGAAATCGGGCGTCTCCACGGCCAGTGCGCCAATCAGCAGCGGCACGCAGCCGAGGGTGAGCTGCCAGGCGGCGGAGGCGGTGGGCGGCAGCGCCATCGGCCAGCGTTTCGTCACCACCGTGCCGAGCGAGAACAGCACCGCGGCCGACAGCGCCACCGCCACCCCCGGCAGCTTGGCCAGCCCGAGATCAAGCCCGGAGCCCAGCACCAGCACCAGCAGCCCGCCAAGACCCAGCGCCAGCGCGGCAATCCGCATCCGGCTCGGCGGGTCGCCCAGGATGATCCAGGCGAAGATCGAGGCCCAGACCGGCATGGTGTAGCAGACGATGGTCGCCTCCCCCGCCGCCAGCCACAGCAGGGAAAAGGCCGCGAGGCCCATCCAGGCCGTGACGTTCAGCAGGCTCGCCATGACCAGCCGCGGCCACAGGACGCGCGGCACCCCCAGCGCCTCCCCCTTCCAGCGGGCGATGGCGAACAGCAGGGCGATGCCGATGGCGGCGCAGGCCAGCCGCATGGAAAACGGCGGCAATTCCACCAGCAGCAGCTTCATCGCCGGCCAGTTCAGGCCCCAGCCGACCACCGTGACCAGCAACAGCGCCAGGCCGCGCGGGTCCAGCGCTGCGCGGGGGGTCAATCCCGCCGCGGGGCGGCTCAATCGAGGTAGTCCGGCTCCTCCTTCGCCAGGCGGCGCTTGATGCTCTCCAGATGCAGCACCGCGCTTTCGCGGTCGCCGAGACGCATCTGGTCATAGGTCTTCTGCGCCATCTCCGGCGGCACCGGCTTCAACGGGCGGCCGGTGGACAGCGCCAGGCGCTGCGCCTCCGCCGCGCGTTCCAGGTAGTACAGATCGTCCCAGGCCTCCGCCGCGCTGGCGCCGACCACCATGACGCCGTGGTTCTTCATGAAGACGATGTCGGCATCGCCGATGGAAGCCGCGATGCGGTCGCCTTCCCGCTCATCCAGCGCGAGGCCGTTGTAGTGCTCATCCACCACGGTGCGGCCGTAGAATTTCAGCGCGGATTGCCCGGCCCAGGCGAGCGGCGGGCCTTCCAGCATGGCCAGTGCCGTCGCGTTCGGCATGTGGGTATGAAACGCCGCCTTGGCGCGCGGCAGGTTCTTATGGACCCGGGCGTGGATGTAGAAGGCGGTCGCCTCCGGCACGCCCTCGCCGGCCACCACATTGCCTTCGTAGTCGCAGATGAGGAGGCGGGAGGCGGTGATTTCCGCGAAGGCCCAGCCATAGGGGTTCACCAGGAACAGATCGTCCCGCCCCGGCACCACCAGGGAGAAGTGGTTGCAGATGCCTTCATGCATGCCGAGGCGGGCGGCCATGCGGAGGGTCGCGGCGAGATCGACCCGCGCGGCGCGCACCGCATCGGCATCGAGTTCCGAATTGCGGAGAATGGCAGGGGCAGCGTTCAGCGCATGCGCCATGGCGAGGGCCTTTCACGGGGTTTCCGCCCCAATGATTCGCAGCACCGCCGGCCGCCTGCAAGCCTGCGATCTGGCCAATCGGGGCATTCCGGCGCAGATGATGCGCAGGACGAATGGGGTGGCAGGATGAGCGGCACCAACCAGCGGATTGACGGCCAGCGCCTGTGGGACAGCCTGATGGCCATGGCGCGCCACGGCGCCACGCCCAAGGGCGGCGTGAGGCGGCTGACGCTGACAGATATCGACAAGGCGGCACGCGACGATTTCCGGTCTCAGTGCGAGGCGCTGGGCCTGACGGTGCGGGTGGATGCCATCGGCAACATGTTCGCCCGCCGCGAAGGCCGCGACCCCACGCGCCTGCCCGTGCTGTTCGGCAGTCATCTGGATAGCCAGCCCTCGGGCGGGAAATACGATGGCGCGCTTGGCGTGATGGCGGGGATGGAGGTTATGCGCACGCTGCACGACCTGAACATCACCACCGAGGCACCGCTGGAGTTGGTGAACTGGACCGATGAGGAAGGCAGCCGCTTCGGCCTGTCCCTGATGGGCAGCGGCACCTGGGCCGGGGTCTATCCCATCGAACGCAGCTACGCCCTGCCCGACCAGCAGGGCGTCACCGTGGAACAGGCCCTGAAGGACATCGGCTACCAGGGCGAGCACCCGGCCGCCCCCTTCCCGGCCGATGCCTATTTCGAGTTGCACATCGAACAGGGCCCGATGCTGGAGGCCGGTGGCCAGATGATCGGTATCGTCACCGGCGCGCAGGCGCAGGTCTGGTGGGATGCCTGCATCACCGGCCAGGACAGCCACGCAGGCACCACCCCGCCCGCCTCGCGCCGCGATGCGCTGGTGGCCGCGGCGCAGGTCATCACGCTGGTTGATGGTCTGATGCGGGATCGCGGCGAGGATGGGCGCGGCACGGTGGGCTTCCTCAAGGTGGAACCCAACAGCCGCAACGTGATACCGGGCGAGGTCCGCTTCAGCATCGAATTCCGCCACCCGGACAGCGCCAATATCGACGGGCTGGCGCGGGATTTTCCGGCCATGGCGGCCGCCGTGGTGGCGGAAACCGGCTGCAGGCTGGAACTGACCCAGGTGCTCCACTATGCGGCACAGCCCTTCGACGCGGACTGCGTGGCGCTGGTCGAGCAGGCCAGCCAGCGCCTCGGCTACCCTGCGCGGCGCATGGTCTCCGGTGCCGGGCATGATGCGGTCTATGTCGCACGGCGCATGCCGGCGGCGATGATCTTCTGCCCCTGCAAGGACGGCCTGAGCCACAACGAAGCCGAAAGCATCGAGCCTGCGGAGGCCGAGGCCGGTTGCCAGGTCTTGTTCGAGGCCGTGGTCGCGCGGGCCAACCGCAGCTTGCGATGAGGCGCCGAAGTTCGCATCGTGCCGCGCAACTTTCACGTGATTGAGGCGCTTGGCGCGGGGCAGGTCCTGCTCCTCGCCCGCAATCACCCAAGGAGAGCCCGCGCATCATGAACCCGACCACCTGGCCACGTCCGGCCCAGATCGCCGCCGGTCTCCTGCTGCTGTTCGGCGTGATCGGATGGATCACCGTTATCTCCGTCAGTGGCGATGCGCGGGAGGCGCGGGAGCTGGCCGCGCGAACCGAAACGCAGCGCGCCGGGCTGGAATCAACCCTGGCCACGGAACGCGCCGCCAGCGGGGCGCTGCCCGCCATCGAGGCGCGGGCGCAGGCGGCCGAGCAGGCGCGCGTGGCGGCCGAGCAGCGGGCGCAGGAACTGACGGCGCAGGCCACCGCTGCGGAACAGCGCCTGGCGGAGCTGAACCGGCAATCCGAGGCCGGCCGGCAGGCGCAGCAACAGGCCGAGCAGGCCGCCCAGGCAGCGCAGCAGGCGCGTGATGCCGCGGCGCAGGAAGCCGAGACGCTCGGCAGCCGGGCCGCGGAACTGCAGGACCAGATCCGCCAGTCCGAAACCCGCCTGACCGAGCTTCGCAGCAGCGTCGAGGAGGCCGAGACGGCGCAGACCCGCGCCGCCGAAAGCCGTGACTCCACCGCGGAAGCGCTGCGTGGCCTGGAAGCCCGCGCATCAGAGCTGAATGCCGGCGTGCAGAACGCCGAGCAGCGGCTGAGGGAGCTGACGCGGGAGTCAGGGCAGGCACAGGAACAGCTGACCGGGCGTCGTGCCGAGATTGCCGGGGCCGAGCAGCGGCTGCGCGCCCTGCGCGACCAGACCGCGTTGATGGAGAACGACCTGACCGCCCGCCGCTCCGCCCTGGCCGAGGTGCAGACCCGGCTGGAGCAGGCGACGCAGGGCGCCGAACAGGCCGCCAGCCGCCTGTCCTCGACCCAGTCCGATATCAGCCAGGCGACCCGCCAGGCCGGCGAAGCGCAGCAGCGCCTCGCCACGCTGCGGAACGAGACGGCCGCGGCCGAGGCCGAGCGGGATCAGCGCCGCCAGGCAGCACAGCGCGCCGAGGCTGAGGCGGAGCGGCTGAACCAGGCTCGCCAGACGGCGGAGCGTGAGGCGCAGCAGGCCCAGACGCGGCTGGAGGAGGTCTCCGCCGAGTTGCGCGCCGCCACGGAGCGTCTGTCCGGCCTGACCGCGAATGTGGAGGCGCAGACCGCCCGCCTCTCCGAGCTGCGCCAATCCGCCGAGCAGGCCGGCGCCGCCCTGGCGGAACGCCAGCGGGCTGCGGCGGAAGCCGCTCGCCAGGCGACGGAGCTGACCGAGCAGACGCGCCAGGCCCAGGCCACGCTGACCCGCCTGCGCGAGTCCATCGCCCAGCAGCAGCAGCAGCAGAACCAGCAGCAGAACCAGCAGGCGCCGAGGCAGCCGGCGAACTGAGGCGGTTCAGCCGAGCGTGGCGGCCAGGAGCCAGGCCGCCACCGCCGCGAGACCCCCGATCGCGAGGGCCTGCAAGGCCCCGCGCAAGGGCGGCAGATCCTCCGACCGCGCCCGCAAGCCGCCGAGCGCGGCCAGGGCGGCGAAGGTGGCAGCGGCAGACCAGCCCAGCGCCGCGCCCGGGCCGGCAACCATATAAGGCAGCACCGGCAGCAGCCCGGCCAGCACCTGCGCCCCACCCAGGATGGTGGCGGACCGGGCGGCGCGGCCGGGATCGGGCTCCGAGAGATCCAGCTCGAAGCGCATCATGAAATCGACCCAGCGCCGGCGGTCACTGGCAATGGCCTCCACCGCCTGCCGCAACACCTGCCCGCGCACGCCATAGCGGTGGAGGATGGCCGCGACCTCCCACCGCTCCCGGTCCGGGTAGAGGTGGCTTTCCTCCTCCTCCCGCGCCCGTTCCAGCTGGTAGCGTGCCGCTGCATCGCGCGCGGCCATGGCGCTGCCCAGCCCGGCCGCGACCGCGCCACCGGCGGCGGCGGCGAGGCCGGCGAGGATGGTCGGGACGGGCGCGGTGCCCAAGCCGGCCAGCGCCGCGGTCACCGCGAAGGGCAGCACCAGCCCCTGCGCGGCGCCGGCCACCACTTCCCGCATCGGGGACAGCGCGGCGAAATGCCGTTCCTCATGCGGCGGGCCGGGCGGCATCGGCGGCAGGCCGTCCCGCGTCGGCTCGGACGGTGGCTCCTGGACTGGGGTGGTTGCGATCTGCATGGCGGACACCCTACCCGGCCCGCGCCCCCCAAGTCACGCGCAGAAAGCCCGCAGGGCGCCTGCAACGTCTTGTGATAAAACGATTTTATGGGAATGAGACGCATCCTCATCCGGGCGTCCCCGGCCGCCGGCAGAACGGCGCACGCCGCCGACCTCGCGGGGCGCGGTGGCGCATCGGGTTGTCGCAGGCCCAACCGATGTCTATAGGCAGGGCCATCTGGAGTATCCCCTTGGCCACCACCGAACCCGATAGCCAGCCCCGCGCCGAGCCGACCGCCGCCCAGGCTGCCCAGGCGCTTCTGCTTGCCCGCCCTGCCAGCGAGGATCGGCGCATGGCCGATGCCATCCGCGCGCTGGCCATCGATGCGGTCGAGCAGGCGAAATCCGGCCATCCCGGCATGCCGATGGGCATGGCCGATGTGGCGACGGTGCTGTTCACGCGCTTCCTGAAATACGATGCCGCCGACCCGCGCTGGCACGACCGGGACCGCTTCGTCCTGTCCGCCGTGCATGGCTCCATGCTGCTCTATGCGCTGCTGCACCTGACCGGACAGGAAGGCATGTCCATCGAGGACATCAAGCGCTTCCGCCAGCTGCACTCCCCCGCCGCCGGCCACCCGGAATTCGGCGAGCATCCGGGCATCGAGACCACCACGGGCCCGCTCGGCCAGGGCATCGCCACCGCGGTCGGCATGGCGCTGGCCGAACGCATGCTGGCGGCGCGCTTCGGCAAGTCCCTGGTGGACCATCGGACCTGGGTGATCGCCTCCGACGGCGACCTGATGGAGGGCATCAGCCACGAGGCGGCCTCCTTCGCCGGGCACATGAAGCTGGAACGGCTTTGCGTGCTGTATGACGACAACAACATCTCGATCGATGGCGATACCTCGATCTCGCTGTCGGATGACGCGCTGCGCCGGTTCCAGGCCTATGGCTGGGCGACCCGCCGCGTCGACGGCCACGACCATGAACAGGTCGCCGCGGCGATGGCCTGGGCGATGCGGAACCGCAAGCCGACGCTGATCGCCTGCCGCACCATCATCGGCTTTACCGCGCCGACCAAGGCCGGCACCGCCTCCAGCCACGGGGCACCGCTTGGCAAGGCGGAAGCCGATGCCGCGAAGGCCGCGATGGGCTGGAACCACGCGCCGTTCGAGGTGCCGGAAGGGCTGAAGGGGCGCTGGGAGGAAGCCGGCCGCCGCGGCGCCGGCACCCGCCGGTCCTGGCTGAAGCGCCTGGCCAATCACGCGCAGAAGGACGAGTTCGAGCGCGCCATGGCCGGCCGTCTGCCGGAATCCTGGCATGAGCCGCTCGCCGCCTTGCGCGCGAAACACGCCGAGGACCGGCCGAAGATCGCCACCCGCATCGCCTCCCAGCGCGCGCTGGAAGCGCTGGTGCCCGCGGTGCCGGAGTTGGTTGGCGGTTCGGCCGACCTGACAGGCTCCAACAATACCAACGTCAAGGGCATCCCCGCCGTCTCGCCAGGCAATTTTGCCGGCCGCTACATCCATTACGGCGTGCGCGAGCACGGCATGGCGGCGGCGATGAACGGCATGGCGCTGCATGGCGGGCTGATCCCGTATTCAGGCACCTTCCTCGTCTTCGCCGACTATCTGCGCCCGGCGCTGCGCCTCGCGGCGCTGATGCGCCAGCGCGTCATCCATGTGCTGACGCATGACAGCATCGGCCTGGGCGAGGATGGGCCGACGCATCAGCCGGTGGAGACGCTGGCCTCGCTGCGCATCATCCCGAACCTGGCGGTGTTCCGCCCGGCGGATGCGATGGAGACGGCGGAGTGCTGGGAATTGGCGGTGAAGCGCGCCGATGGTCCCTCCGTGCTCGCTTTGTCGCGGCAGAACCTGCCGGCGCTGCGCGCGGATTCGGGCGAGAATCGCTGCGCCCGCGGCGGCTACGTGCTGGCCGAAAGCTCCGGCGCCCGGCGCGCCACGCTGATCGCCACCGGATCGGAGGTGCATCTCGCCATCGCCGCCCGCGCGACGCTGGAGGCGGAGGGCATCCCGACCGCCGTGGTGTCCCTGCCCAGCTGGGAGCTGTTTGCCCTGCAGGATGAGGGCTACCGGAACCTGGTGCTGGGTGACGTGTTGCGTGTGGGGATCGAGGCGGCGCTGCCCTTCGGCTGGGATCGCTGGCTCGGGCCGGACGGTATCTTCATCGGCATGCAGGGCTTCGGCGCCAGCGCGCCGGCGGAAGATCTGTTCCGGCACTTCGGAATCACGGCAGAGGCTACCGTGGCGGCGGTGAAGAAGCGTCTCGGCTGAACAACGTGCAGACAAAAGGGGATTGATGACCATGACGGTGAAGGTTGCCATCAACGGCTTCGGGCGCATCGGCCGCCTCGTTCTGCGTGCCATGATCGAGAGCAACCGCACCGACGTGGAATGCGTCGCGATCAACGACCTCGGCAGCGTCGAGGCGAATGCCCACATGTTCCGCTATGACAGCGTGCATGGCCGCTTCCCCGGCGAAGTGGCGGTGGACGGCAACAAGCTGATCATCACCGCCAACGGCCGCACCTATGCGCCGATCGTCGTCAGCGCCGAGCGCGACCCGTCCAAGGTGCCGTTCCAGGGCGTCGACGTCGCCATGGAATGCACCGGCATCTTCACGGCGAAGGACAAGGCCTCCGCCCTGATCACCGCCGGCGCGCGCAAGGTGCTGATCTCGGCGCCGGGCGACAATGCCGATGCCACCATCGTCTATGGCGTGAACCACCAGGTGCTGACGAAGGAGATGACGGTCGTCTCCAACGCCTCCTGCACCACCAACTGCCTGGCGCCGATCGCCAAGGTGCTGCACGACAATTTCGGCATCGTGCGCGGCTACATGGTGACCATCCACGCCTATACCGGCGACCAGAACACGGTCGATACGCTGCACAAGGACCTGCACCGCGCCCGTGCCGCGGCGGTCTCCGCCATCCCGACCAGCACCGGTGCCGCCAAGGCCGTGGGCCTGGTGATGCCGGAGCTGAAGGGCAAGCTGGACGGTACCGCCATCCGCATCCCGACGCCGAACGTCTCCCTCGTCTCGCTCGACTTCGTGCCGGCCAAGGAAGGCATCACGAAGGAGGAGATCAACGCGGTGATGAAGGCAGCGTCCGAGAGCGGGCCGCTGAAGGGCATCCTCGGCTACAACACGGCGCCGCTGGTTTCCATCGACTTCAACCACGACCCGCACAGCTCCACCTTCGATGCGACGCAGACGCAGGTGGTGGATGGCGCGCTGGTGCGCGTGATGTCCTGGTACGACAATGAGTGGGGCTTTTCCAACCGCATGTCGGACACGGCGGCGCTGTTCGGCAGCCTGTAGGCCCCGTTTTGGGCGCGGGTCCTGCCCGCGCCCATCTCCTAGAACAGGCGCAGCCGCGCGCGGGCCATCTCGAAGCCGCGGCCCTCCGCATTGCTGCAGCGCAGGCCCTGCGGCGCCGCGCTGCAGGACAGACCCTCACCCTGCCACGCGCCGCCATAGGCCAGCACCGGCGCCTTCGGGTCCGTCACCGTATCGCCATGGCAGACCGGCGCCGCCGGGCCACGCCGGCCCAGTTCGATGGCACCGCCCCATTCCAGGTCGCAATCCGCGGGGCGCTGCGGCGGGCGGTAGCTGAACTGCATCGCCTCGCAGCGCAGCACCCCTTCCCACACCCCGCAGCGAATATTGCCGGAAGGCAGGCGGAACCCGTCCTCGGCCGCGGCCAGGCCCGGCAGCAGCGCCAGGGCCGCGACCCATCGCGTCATCATGATCCGGTTCTCCTCGCCGCGATCCTGCCGCAGCGGCCTTGCCGGATGGTTGATGGGGCGGGCCGGATTCCCCATTGCGTCAAAATGCGTTACCAGCAGGCCACCTGCCCCCACCCGCCGCGAGGACTTGACCCGATGCCGCACCGTACGCTCGACAGCCTGGACGCCAAAGGCAAGCGGGTGCTGCTTCGCGCCGACCTCAACGTGCCGGTGCGCGACGGCGTCATCACCGACCACACCCGCATCGAGCGTCTGGCGCCGACCATCCGCGAGCTGGCCGAGAAGGGCGCGCGCGTCATCGTCTGCAGCCATTTCGACCGGCCCAAGGGCAAGCGGGTGCCGGAGATGTCGCTGAAGCCGATGGTGGCGGCGCTGTCCGCCGCCCTCGATCGCCCGGTCGCCTGGGTGGATGACTGCATAGGGCCCGAGGCCGAGGCCGCCGCCGCCGGGCTGGCGGATGGCGAGGTGCTGCTGCTGGAGAATACCCGCTTCCACGCCGGCGAGGAGAAGAACGACCCGGCGCTGGCAGCGAGCCTGGCGAAGCTGGCCGAGGTGTTCGTGAACGACGCCTTTTCTGCCGCGCATCGCGCGCATGCGAGCACGGAAGGCGTGGCGCACCTGCTGCCGGCCTATGCCGGGCGGCTGATGGAGGCGGAGCTGAAGGCGCTGGATGCGGCGCTCGGCAATCCGGCCCGCCCCGTGGTCGCCATTGTCGGCGGCGCCAAGATCTCCACCAAGCTGGAGCTGCTTGGCAATTTGACGCGGCGGGTGAATGTGCTGGTGATCGGCGGCGCCATGGCCAACACCTTCCTCGCCGCCCAGGGCCACGCAATGGGCCGGTCGCTGCAGGAAGCCGAGATGCATGAGACGGCGCGCACCATCATGGCGGAGGCGCAGGCCGCGAATTGCGAGATCCTGCTGCCGGTGGACCTGGTGGTGGCCGGCGAATTCGCCGCCCAGGCACCGCACCGCACCGTGGGCATCGACCGGGTGCCGGAGGATATGATGGCGCTGGATGTCGGGCCGGATACGGTGGAGCTGGTGGAGAAGCGGCTGCGCCAGGCTTCCACCCTGGTCTGGAACGGCCCCTTCGGCGCCTTCGAGATTCCGCCCTTCGACACCGCGACGGTGGCGGTGGCGCAATCCGTCGCCGGGCTCACGGCCTCCGCCGGGTTGAAATCCATCGCCGGTGGCGGCGACACGGTCTCCGCGCTGCGCCATGCCGGGGTGCTGGACCGGCTGACCTATGTCTCCTCCGCGGGCGGGGCGTTCCTGGAATGGCTGGAGGGCAAGACCCTGCCGGGTGTGAAGGTGCTGGAGGCGTAGGGAGGCGGGATTCACGATTTCTCAATCTGAGGCGCCGATTCCACTATAGGTTGCTGGATCGTTAACGGCGCATTTCGGCACTCTGCCGTCATGCGCCCCATCCGACCGACCTCCGCGAAATCCGCCTACCGATTCACGGCTCATTCAGACCTTCGCTTCATGGTCGTTCGCATGATCGCCATGAACTCCCTCTCCGCCTTCACGGCGGAAGTCTCCCGCACGCAGGGCGCCACGCAGGTGCGCGGCGCCAGCGCGTCCCCGCAGCCCCTGCAGCCGATGCCGGCACCGCAGCAGCGCACGCTGGATGCGATGCCGGCAGCGCCCGGCACGCCCCTGCCCCGCGGATCGCTGCTCGACCTCCGGGTCTGACAATCGCCGCGCTGCCCGCAGCGCGGCTAGCCCTTCGGAGCGTGCGCCACCGGCTCCTCCGGCCGGTCGAGCCGGAACACCGCCTCCGCGATCCCGGCCATCTCCGCCGTGTCCAGCATCGCCGCCTCGGTCGGGGCCAGCACCACCACATCCAGGATGCCGAGGTCACGCAACTGGTGTGGCGTGCCATGGCCGTAATCCAGGTGGCCGCGGCCGATGATGCCGATGACCAGGGGCGCCGGTCCCTCCGCCGCCGCGATATGCCGGGCGATGTTGCAGGCGAAGGCGCGGTCCCAGACCTGCTGGGCGCGCAGGAAGCGGTCCGTGATGCCGGCCTCCGCCCGTCCGGTCAGTTTCGCGATATAGCCGCGATGCCCCGCGGTGGGTGGCGCGGCAGGGGTCAGGCCGTCGCGATCCTCCTCCGCCACTGCGTCCCAGCCCTCCTGTCCCACGCGCGTGACCAGCGGGCGGTGGCAGTTCAGCGCCAGCATCGGCACGGCCTGCTGGCGGCAGAAATGGAACAGCGGCAGGTAGATCTCGGGCGGGAAACCCCACACCGTCTCCCACTCCACCTGTTGCAGGAATTCGGCGGTGCGGAGGCCGCCCGCTACCCAGCGGTCCAGCACCGGCTGCACCCGGCGGGGAAACATCTCGAACCCCACCGCCAGGTCCGGGCGCAGCAGATGCAGGCAGGTGGTGACCTGCAACTGCCAGCGGTGGATTTCCGCCACATCATGGGTCTCGCCGAGCAGCACGGCCTGGCGCGTGGCGAGGCGCCGCATCAGCCCTGGCATGTCGAGCAGCGCGCCCGTGCCGGGGTCCATCCAGCAGGCGCGGGGGTGCGGGATGGTGGTCATGCGGGGTCTCGAATTAATGCGAATGATTCTCATTCACATGAAGCGGCGCCGCATGGAAGCCCCCGCCACGCAGCGTGGCGGGGGCGCGGCCGCTCAGCCGGTGGCGATGCCGCCCTCGCGGATGATGGGCGTCCAGCGCGCCACCTCCCGCGCGATATGGCCGGCGAAATCCGCGGGCGTGCCGCCAACCACCGTGCCGGCCTGCGCGTCGAAGATGCGCTGCTTGATGTCCGGCATGGCGGCGATGCGGCCGAACACCTGGTTGATCTCCCGCGCCAGTCCGGCATCCATGCCCGCAGGCGCCACGATGCCGTGCCAGACCGCAACCTCGAATCCCGGCAGCACGGTGGAGATGGCGGGTGCATCCGGCAGCAGCGGCGTGCCCGCGGCATTGCCCACCGCGATCGCCCGCGCATTGCCGGCGCGGATCTGGCCGATGCCGGAGGAGACGGTGGGGAAGCCGAACTGCGCGTCGCCACGCATCAGCGAGGTCACCATCTCCGCGCCCGAGCGATAGGGCACATGCACCATGCGGATGCCGGCTTCCTTCAGGAACAGCGCCATGAACAGGTGGCTGCCATTGCCGTTGCCGGCCGAGGAATAGGTGAAGCCGTCCGGCCGGGCCTTCGCCTGGTCGATCACCTGCTGGATGGTCGTGGCGGTGACGGAGGGATGCGCCATCAGCACCGCGGGCAGGTTCACCAGATGGATGATCGGGGTGAAGGCGGTGGGCGGGTCGTAGGGCAGGCTCGGGATCAATTCCTTGCCGATTGCATTGGCGCCCACATCGGCCATCATCAGCGTCAGCCCATCCGGCCGTTCCCGCGCCACGGCGGCGCCGCAGATGGTGCCGCCGGCGCCAGGCCGATTCTCCACCACCAGGGTCTGGCCGCCGGTCACCTCGGCGAATTTCGATGCGACGGTGCGGGACAGCGTGTCGATCGCCCCGCCGGCGCCGAAGGGCACCATCAGGCGGATCGGGCGGTCCGGCCAGCCGGACTGGGCGCGCGCGATGGACGGCGCGGCGAGCAGCCCGAATCCTGCCCCGACAGCCGCCAGTACGTGGCGGCGCAACAGCTTGGTTGACATGTTTCATTCCTCCCATGAGACGTTGCAGCCAAAATGACCCACCATGGGCTGGCGCGCAATCACGGAACGGCATGTAGTGTCGCGCTGCCTCTTTGCTCGGATGCCCACCATGACCTGGTCCATCGTCGCCCATGATCCGGAGACCGGCGCCTTCGCCGTGGCCGTGACCACCTGCGCCTTTGCCGTCGGGGCGTCCTGCCCTTTCGTGCGGTCCGGCGTCGGCGCCGTCTCCACCCAATCCATGACCAACCGCTACCTTGGCCCGGTGGTGCTGGACGGCCTGGCGCGTGGCCTGTCACCGGCGACCGCGATTGAGAGCGCCCTGGCCGGGGATGAGGGCCGTGGGCTGCGCCAGATCCATGCGGTGGACCGGCATGGCCGCAGCGCCGCCTATACGGGCGGAAACTGCGTGGAATGGTGCGGCGACATCACCTCCGCGCATGTCTCCTTCGCCGGCAACATGCTGGCCGGGCCGGCGGTGCTGGCCGATACCTACGCCGCCTTCGTCACCAACCCCGACCTGAAACTGGCCGAGCGGCTGCTGGCCGCGCTGGATGCCGGGGAGGCTGCGGGCGGCGACCGCCGGGGCCGCCAATCGGCATCCATGGTGCTGACCACGACGGAGGATTTCCCAGACCTGTCGCTGCGCGTCGATGACCACCCGCTGCCGCTGGTGGAGTTGCGCCGGCTGTACGGCGTATGGCTGCGCGAACGCGCGCCGGGTCTGCGCGACCAACCCTCCCGCGCCCGGCCCGCCGGGCTGATCGACCTCGACGCCATCGAGGCGCGCTGGATGGCCAAGGGGCTGGATCTGCGCCTGCGGCGCTGAACCTCTTGATGTTCAAGCCGTGGGTTGCCGCGCTGTCCGCCACGCTGCTGATGCAGACCGTCGGCACCTTCCTGAGCCAGGCGGTGCCTGTGGTGGCGCCGCTGATGACGGCGGAGCTGGGTCTGCGGCCGGAGAGTGTGGGCAACTTCTCCAGCATCAACATCTTCGGTGCCATCCTGTTCCTGCTGTTCGGCACACCGCTGGTGGCCCGCTTCGGGCCGCTGCGGATGCTGCAGGTGGGGGCGCTGGTGGGCAGCCTGGCGCTGCTCACGGCGGCGGCGGGCATCGTCTGGCTGCTGCCCTTCGCGGCGCTGCTGATGGGGATCGGCTACGGCCCGGCGGGCCCGGCCGGCAGCCGCATCCTGCAGGCCACCGCGCCACCGCGGCACCGGGTGCTGATCTTTTCCATCAAGCAGGCCGGGGCGCCGGCCGGCGGCGCGCTCGCCGGGCTGGTCGCCGCGCCGATCGCGGCCGTCTATGGCTGGCAGGCGGCGCTGCTGGTGGGCATCGGCGTGGCGCTGGTCTGCGCCGTGCTGATCCAGCCGCTGCGCCCGCAACTGGATGCGGAGCGGGACCCGCAGCGACCGCTGCGCGGTGCCTTCACACTCCGCCAGCTCGCCGCGCCGGTGAATGCGCTGCGGATGCACCGCGTGCTGCCGCCGCTGACCCTGCAGGCCTTCGCATTTGCCGCCCTGCAGGGCAGCCTGTTCGCCTTCACCGTCACCTGGCTGGTGCAGCAACACGGCTTCACCCTGACCAGCGCCGGCAGCCTGTTCGCCGCCATGCAGCTGGCCGGGGTGGTCGGGCGGCTGGCGCTGGGCTGGGCGGCGGACCGCATCGGCGATGCCACGCGCAGCCTGGCCGTGCATGGGCTGGTGGCGGCGGCGCTGTCGGCGTTGTGGGTCGGCTTCGGGCCGGGGGCGCATTGGGCGCTGGCCCTGACGCTCGCCATCGGCGCCGGCTTCAGCGCGGCAAGCTGGAACGGGATCTTCCTCGCCGAGGTTGCCCGCGTCGCGCCGCCGGACCGGGTTGCGGAAGCCTCCTCGGGCGCCATCATGCTGTGTTTCCTGGGCTACCTGATCGCGCCCAGCGCCTTTGCCTGGGCCGTCACCAGCACCGGCAGCTGGACCCTGCCCTACTACGTGTTCTGCGGGTTGCTGGCGGTGGTGTCCCTGCTGGTGCTGGCACTGCGGGCTGGACGGGAGGCCGACAGGGGGTAAATCCCTGGGCACTGGCAAAGGGATATCCACCACATGACCGTCGCATTGGGCATCGTCGGCTTCGGCATCATGGGAGAACGCCTGCTGCGCGCGGCGCTGGCGCATGACGCGGCCGAAATACGGCCGGTGGCGGTGTGGGACCCGAGCCCCGCGGCCGCCGCGCGGCTGGCCGACATCGCCCCCGGCCTGCCGATGCTGGACAGCCCGGCGGCGGTGATCGCGGCCTGCGATGCGCTGTACATCGCCTCCCCGCCCAGCTCCCACCTGGAACACGCCAGCGCCGCCTTCGCCGCCGGCAAATCCGCATTGCTGGAAAAGCCGCTGGCCGCGGACCTCGCCTCGGCCCGCGTCTTCGTGGATGCGGCGGAGGCCAGCCATGCGCGCGCGGCGGTGAACTTCCCCATGGCCTCCTCCCCCGCCGTGGCGCAGCTGCGCGCCTGGCGGGCCGATCTCGGCGCGCCGCTCTCGCTCACCATCCGCGCCGAATTCGCCACCTGGCCGCGCGGCTGGCAGCACGCCGCCGCGGGCTGGCTGGCGAAGCGCGCCGAGGGCGGCTTCACGCGGGAGGTGCTGTCCCACTTCCTGTTCCTGACGCGCCGCCAGCTCGGCAAGCTGGTGCTGCTGGAGCGATCGGCGGAATTCCCGCCCGGCGACGGGGCGGAGATTGCGGTGCAGGCCCGGCTGCTGGCGGGCGATACCACCGTGACCCTCTCCGGCCAGGTCGGCGGCACCGACCGGGAGGAAAGCAATGAATGGCGGCTGGAGGCCGATTCCGGCAGCATCCGCCTGCGCGACTGGTCGCTCGCCGAGCGGCTGGCGGCCGATGGCCAGTTCCGCCCCGCGCCGGATGCCCTGCCGAATGAGAAGATGCGCCCGATGGTGCTGCGCGGCCAGCTTTCGAAGCTCGCCGCCCTGACCCGCGGCGAACCCCAGGACCTCGCCACGCTGCGGGAGGCGCTGGAGGTGCAGGAGGTGGTGGAGGGCATCCTTGGTGCCTGACCGCCGCAGCCTTCTCCTTGCCCTGCTGGCCAGTGGCCTCCCCGCCCTGCGGGCCACCGGCCCTGCCATGGCCCAGGCGCGGCTGGTGCCGCATGCGGCGGAAACCACGGAAGGCGCCGCGCTGGTGGCGCGGTTGCGCCAGGGCGGGCTGGTGATGTTCTTCCGCCACGCCGATACGCGCGGCGAGAATTGCGACCGCAGCTATCGCATCGGCGACCGCCCCGGCCAGCGCAACCTGTCCCCCGAGGGGCGCGCGCAATCGGCCCGGATCGGCCCGCGCCTGGCGGAGCTCGGCATCGCGGTGGCGCGGCCGGTGCTGGCCGGGCCGGTGTTCCGGGCGCGGGACACGGCGGAGCTGGCCTTCGGCGTGGTGGAAATCACCGACAGCCTGCTGGCGGATGACTATGCCGGCGGCCGGCTCGGCTGGGTGCTGGCGGAACATCGCCGCCTGTTCTCCGCCCCGGTGCCGCCCGGCACCAACCGCGTGCTGGTCGGCCACCGCACGCCGGCCATCATGGTCGCCGGCGACCCGGTGGGGGGCCGCGCCTTCCCCGAGGGCGCGGCGCTGGTACTGGCGCCACGCGGCGATGGCTTCGAGGTACTGGGCATACTGGACCCGGTGCCGCTGCCGGGCGGTGGGTTCCATGAATGCGGCTGATGGACGGATGACAAAGTTCTGAGCGCGTAGCGGAGGCAACCAGAAGCCCGCCGAACGCTTGGGGCAGCATGTCCATCACGCTACGTGCCGACCCCCGCGAAAACCTGGCGCAACAGGCCGCGCTGGCCCGTTTCGGCGAATATGCGCTGCGCTCCGACGATCTCGACCTCATCCTGCAGGAGGCCTGCCGGCTGGTGGCCGAGGCACTGGGCACGGAGCTGGCCAAGGTGGTCGCGCTCGGCCCCGATGGCACTACCCTGACGGTCCGCGCCGGCATTGGCTGGGCCCCCGGCGTGGTGGGCGAGCTGACCACCGACATCAGCTGTGGCCCGGAAGGCCTGGCGCTGCGGAGCGGAGAGGCCGTCGTCTCCCCCGACCTGGCGCAGGAGACGCGCTTCGAGGTACCGGAATTCATGCGCGCGCATGGCTGCCTGGCGAGCATCTGCGTCGTCATCGTCGGGGTGGACGGCGCCGCGCCCTATGGCGTGCTGCAGGTGGACAGCCAGCGGCCCCAGGCCTTCGGCGAGCAGGATGTCGCCTTCCTCCGCACCTACGCCAATCTGCTGGCTTCCGCCGTCGGGCGCATGCGCGCCAATGCCCGGCTGCGGCGCAAGGCGGACGACAATGAAAGGCTGCTGCGCGAATTGCAGCACCGCGTTAAGAACAATCTGCAGGTGATCGTGGCGATCCTCGACCTGCAATCACGCCAGCTCCGCGCCCCGGAGAGCCGGGCCGCCATGCGGAGCGTCGCCAGGCGGGTGGAGGCGCTGCGCCTGCTGCACGACAAGCTGCATCTGTCTGGCGAGGTGGATGAGCTCGACCTCGGCGAATACCTCGCCCAGCTCAGCGCCGGCCTGCTGAGCTTCCATGAGGGCAGCACGACACGGGTGCAACTGGCGCTGGAGGTGGAGCGCGGGCTGCTGGTTTCGCCGGACCAGGCGGCGCCGCTGGGGCTCGCGGTGAATGAGTTCATCACCAACAGCCTGAAGCACGCCTTTGGCGGCGGTATCGGCCGTATCGGGCTGGTCCTGGCACGCCACCCGGGGCAGCGCGCCCTGCTGCGCGTGTCGGATGATGGGCAGGGCCTGCCGGTGCCGCGGCCGAAGCATGGCACCGGGATGCGGATGATCGAGAATTTCGGCCGTCAGCTCGGCTCCGCCGTGCACTGGTCTTCCGACGGCACCGGAACCCGGCTGGAGATGACGATCCGCCTGCGCGGCACCTGAATGCCCGCGCCAGCGTTCCGGCGCAGGCCAACACGACAGGAAGGAAGACGGGTATGGACAGCAACATGCCGCCGCAATCCGGCTGGCTCGGTGAACCGGGCCGGATCTTCGACATCGACCAGGTCCAGGGCCTGGCTGCCGCGTTATCCTCGGCGGAATACGCCCAGGCTCATATGGGCGATGTGCCGCGTTTCGCGGACAAGGACGCACTGCTGCGCCATGCCGCCAGCCTGGCCCCGGCGGAGGGCCTGGTGCTGGAATTCGGCGTTTTCTCCGGCCGCACCATCAACCTGATGGCGGATACCCTGCCCGGCCGCCCGATCCACGGCTTCGATTCCTTCGAAGGCCTGCCCGAGGGCTGGCGCCCCGGCTTCGGCCCCGGCGCCTTCGCCCTGCCCGGCCCGCCGGAGGTGCGCCCGGGTGTGGAGCTCGTGGTCGGTTGGTTCGACCGCACCCTGCCCGGCTTCCTCGACCGCAACCCCGGCCCCGCGGCGCTGGTGCATGTCGATTGCGACCTCTACTCCTCGACCCAGACCGTACTGGCGCAGCTGCGGGACCGCATCGGGGCGGGCACCATCCTGGTCTTCGACGAGTACTTCAACTACCCGGGCTGGCAGCAGCACGAGTTCCGCGCCTTCCGCGAATTCACTGCCTGCGGCCGCGCCTATGAATATGTCGGGCTGGTGCCGTCGGACCAGCAGGTCGCGGTACGGATGCTGAAGTAGCTACACTTCGTAGGGCAGGCCGACGTAATTTTCCGCCAGCGTCGTCATCGCGGCGCGGCTGGTGGAGACATAGTCCAGCTCCGCCACCTGGACCCGGTGCTCGAAGGGGTCGGCGCCGTCGAAGCGGTGCAGCATGGAGGTCATCCACCAGGAAAAGCGCTGGCCCTTCCAGATGCGGCGCAGGCAGATCTCCGAATACTGCTCCAGCAGCGTCGCGTCGTTTTTCGTAAAGAACCGCTCCAGCCCGCGGGCGAGCACGCGGATATCGGCGATGGCCAGGTTCATCCCCTTGGCGCCGGTCGGTGGCACGATATGGGCGGCGTCGCCGGCGAGGAACAGGCGGCCATGGCGCATCGGCTCCACAACATAGCTGCGCATGGCGGTGACGCCCTTCTGGAGGATTTTCCCCTGTTGCAATTCATCGCCGCAGCCGAGGCGCTTGTGCAGCTCGTCCCAGATACGGTCATCAGGCCACTGGGCCAGATCCTCATCCGGCGCGCATTGCAGGTAGAGCCGGCTGACCGTCTCGCTCCGCATGGTCGCCAGCGCGAAGCCATCGCTGTGCCGGGCGTAGATCAGCTCCTCCGACACCGGCCTGCTATGCGCGAGAATGCCGAGCCAGGCGAAGGGGTAGATGCGGTCATAGACCCGGATGATCTCCTCCGGGATGGCGCCGCGGCAGATGCCGTGGAAGCCGTCGCAGCCGCCGATGAAGGCGCAGTCCAGCACCTGCGTCTGGCCTTCATGCGTGAAGCTGATGCGCGGGCTGTCCGTGGTCACGTCATGCACCGCGACATCGGCCACCTCGAACAGGATCGGCGGATTTCCGGAATGGGTGCCGGCGGACAGGCGGGCGGCGATGAGGTCCTTCACCACCTCCTGCTGCCCATAGATGGTGACCACCTTGCCGGTCAGGTCGGTCAGCGGGATGCGGTGGCCGGCGCCGTCGAAGCGCAGCTCGATGCCATGATGCGCGAGGCCCTGGCGGTGCAGGCGGTCGCCCACCCCTGCCTCCGTCAGCGTATCCACGCTGCCCTGTTCCAGCAGCCCGGCGCGCACCCGTTCCTCGACATAGGCGCGGGAGCGGGCCTCCAGCACCACGCTGTCGATGCCCGCCAGATGCAGCAGATGGGACAGCAGCAGCCCGGCGGGGCCTGCGCCGATGATGCCGACCTGGGTTCGCATCGCGGAATCTCCTTGGTCCTGCCATCCCATGTGCTGCGGCGGGATTGCCTGGCAACGGGGCGCCACGGGAATTGTTGTATAGCATAACAATTCCGCCTGCGGAGGCGTTGGTCGCGGCGCGGCATGGTCATGAAAGCGTCAAGCCCGCGCAACACGGCACGGGCTATGGCCGCTGGCATCCCAGGATGGACCCGACATGACCCCGTATCGCGACCCCGCCACGGCGAAGAAGACCCTTGGGCTGGCGCCCTGCATCGACCCCACCGCCAGCGTGCGCGACACGCGCTTCGGCATCTTCACCGAGGTCGGCGCCCGGACCTCCATCGCGGAGACCGAGTTCGGCGACTATTCCTACGTCGTGCATGACAGCCAGATCATCTATGCGACGATCGGCAAGTTCTGCTCCATCGCCAGCCACACACGGATCAATCCGGGCAACCACCCGCTGGATCGCGTTGCGCTGAACCACTTCACCTATCGCGCCAGCGCCTATGGCCTGGGCGCGGACGAGGCCGGTTTCTTCGATTGGCGGCGCGGCGCGCATGTGACGCTGGGGCATGATGTCTGGCTCGGCCATGGCGTCATCGTGCTGCCGGGGGTTTCCATCGGCACCGGGGCGGCGATCGGCGCCGGCGCGGTGGTGACGAAGGACATTCCGCCCTTCGCCGTGGCCGTCGGGACTCCGGCGCGGGTGCTGCGCTTCCGCTTCAGCGAGCCCGTCCGGCAGAGCCTGCTGCGCATCGCCTGGTGGGACTGGACGCGGGAGCAATTGGCAAGCGGTCTGGACGACATGCGGAAGATGTCCGCAGAGTCCTTCTGCGACAAATACGATCCCGCCTTCTGTCACGAAGTCTAAGCACCACCGTCACACGACGGTCGCTGTTGGCCAGCTAAGCCCCGCTCCAACAAATGGAGTGGCGCGGCATGGCCAGGCGGAAGAATGTTCTCCTCATCGTGGTGGATCAGTGGCGGGCGGATTTCGTGCCCGCCCTCGGCGCGGATTTCCTCCGCACGCCGAACCTGGACCGGCTGTGCCGCGAGGGTGTGACCTTCCGCAACCATGTCACCAACACCGTACCCTGCGGTCCGGCGCGCGCCAGCCTGCTGACCGGGCTGTACCTGATGAACCATCGCGCCGTGCAGAACACGGTGCCGCTGGATGCGCGCCACACCAACCTCGGTAAGCAGCTGCGGCTGATCGGCTATGACCCGGCGCTGATCGGCTACACCACCACCACGCCCGACCCGCGCAGCACCGGCCCGAAGGACCCGCGCTTCACCACGCTGGGCGATCTGATGGATGGCTTCCGCAGCGTCGGCGCCTTCGAGCCGAGCATGGATGGCTACTTCGGCTGGCTCGCGCACCAGGGCTACGAGCTGCCGGCGAAGCGCGAGGATATCTGGCTGCCGGAGGGCGAGGATGCCGTGCCGGGCGCAACCAACCGCCCCTCCCGCATTCCTTCCGAATTGTCGGACACCAGCTTCTTCACGGAAAAGGCGCTGACCTATCTGAAGGGCAAAGGGGAGAAGCCCTGGTTCCTGCACCTGGGTTACTACCGTCCGCACCCGCCCTTCATCGCGCCGGCGCCCTACAACACCATGTACGACCCGGCCGACATGCCCGCCCCGATCCGCGCCAGCCGGTGGGAGGAAGAAGCGGAACAACACCCGATGCTGCGCCACTACCTGCGCGCCATCGGCCAGGCCAGCTTCTTCCGCGGCGGCCAGGGCGCCGGCGCCGGGCTCGATGAGGCCAGCATCCGCCAGATGCGTGCCAGCTACTGCGGCTTGATGACCGAGATCGACGACGCGCTCGGCCGTGTCTTCGCCTATCTTGAACAGACCGGGCAGTGGGATGACACGACCATCATCTTCACCTCCGACCATGGCGAGCAGCTTGGCGACCATTGGCTGCTCGGCAAGCTCGGCTATTTCGACCAGAGTTTTCGCATTCCGCTGGTGGTGAAGGGCGCTGGCGCACAGCCGGGCCTGATCGACGACACGCTGACGGAAAGCGTGGATGTGATGCCCACCATCCTCGACCTGCTCGGTGGCGAAGTGCCGCGCGCCTGCGACGGGCGTTCGCTGTTGCCGGTCATCGCGGGCAACAAGCCCACCGATTGGCGTGACCTGCACCACTACGAATACGATTTCCGCGACATCCACTACTCCCAGCCGGAGACCGCGCTGGGCCTGACCATGGACACGTCCAGCCTGTGTGTCGTGCAGGATGCCGACTACAAATACGTCCACTTCGCCGCCCTGCCGCCGCTGTTCTTCGACCTCAAGCGCGACCCTAACCAGTTCGAGAACCGCGCCGAAGACCCGGACTACGCCGCCCGCGTGAAGGACTATGCGCAGCGCGCCCTGTCGCTGCGCCTGCGCCATGCCGACCGCACCCTCACCCATTTCCGCGCCACGCCGCAGGGGCTGGAGGAGCGCCGTCCGGCGCCACCCGCCCTGCGCGCCGCTGCCGCCGAATAAGGAGCATTCCGATGCAGATCTCCCGCCGACTGATCCTCGCCGCGCCGGCCGCGCTGGCGCTGCCGCGTTTCGCCATCGCGCAGGGCGACAACCGCCCCTCCATCACCATCGCCGTGCAGAAGGTGGTGAACAGCAACACCCTCGAAGTGCTGCGCGAGCAATCCAATGTGGGGGAGCGCGTGTTCTTCTCCTCGCTGTGGGAAGGGCTGATCAGCCGCGACTGGCTCGGCCAGCTCGGCGCCGTGCCGGGGCTGGCCACGGAGTGGAGCCGCATCTCCGACCAGGTGGTGGAACTCAAGCTCCGCCCCGGCGTGCGCTTCCACAATGGCGATGAGATGACGGCGGAGGACGTGGTGTTCTCCTTCTCCCGCGACCGCATGTTCGGCACCACGCTGGCCACCGCGCAGGGCCGCACCATTCCGATCGGTGAGGGCATGCCCGCGCCGCGCGCCGGCAAGGAATTGCCGCCGGAAGTGCCCGCCGTCGCCCGCCGTTCCTGGCCGGCGCTGGAGCGTGTGGAGGCCGTGGACAAGTACACGGTGCGCTTCCACAACGCGACGCCGGACGTGAC
>NZ_JAUYTS010000235.1 GCF_030695085.1 Falsiroseomonas sp.
AGGAAGGTCGCCTCCAGGAAGAAGGCGGTCAGCACCTCATAGGCCAGCAGCGGGCCGGCGATATTGCCCACACGCTCCATGAATCCGGGCCAGTTGGTGCCGAACTGGAAGGACATGGTGATGCCGGAGACGACGCCGAGCGCGAAGGATAGCGCGAAGACCTTCACCCAGAAGCGGTAGGCATCCATCCAGGCTTCATTCTTCGTCGCATTGAAGCGCAGCTTGAAGAACAGCAGCACCCAGCCAAGCGCGATGGTGATGGTGGGAAACAGGATGTGGAAGGAGATGTTGGACGCGAACTGGATGCGCGCCAGCAGGATAGGGTCCACGGTCTCAGCCCTCCTTTGCCGATGGGGTCCGGCCGCGGACCAGCCCGACCACCTTGTCCTTCGCCTCGAGCAGCCGGGTGACGCGGGCGCCGAGTGCCAGCAGGGATGCCAGACGTTCGGTCTCGAGCCGCTTCACGTCGTCGTACCAGGTGGTGAGTTGCTCGATCAGGCCGTGCATTTCCGCCATGCGCTGCTGGGCGTGGCGTTCCTCGGCGCTGCCCGGGGTCTGCATCAGCAATTCGCGCAGCACGGAAAGCGTGGGGTCCACCTCCCGCTTCTTCCGCTCCTCCGCCAGGGTGCGCAGGATCTGCCAGACATCGTCGGGGGTGGTGAAATGGTCCCGCCGGTCATCCGGGATGTGCTTCGGGATCGCCAGGTTCCAGGCCTGGAGTTCCTTCAGCCCCATCGAGACGTTGGATCGGGAGACGCCGAGGGCATCGACGATCTGCTCCGCATTCAGCGGGTCCGGCGAGACATACAGCAGGGCGTAGATCTGCCCGACGGTGCGGTTGATGCCCCAGCGGCTGCCCATCTCACCGAAGTGCAGCACGAAGGCCTGGACGAGGGGTGGGAGTTTCATGGCCATCCGACATTTCAGGAATTTCTGAAATATCGATCAGCGCAGCATTCCGTCAATGGGTTCCGGTGTGGGGAGGCTTCGCGGCGGGCCTGCGCCCGCCGGGTAATCAGCCCTTGTTCAGCGCCCGCATATTGGCCGAAACGCGGCGCCGCGCCGGGCGCAGGGCTGCGGCGGCCACAACATCCGGCCGGGCGCCGGCCATCACGGCGCGGCCGGCGGCGAAGGCGCCATCGGTGAACGCCTTCTGCTTTTCGGCCACCATCGCCGCCAGCGCCACGCTGGCGCCGGCCGGGTCGCTGCCCAGTTGCATGCTGCGCAGCGCGAACACCCAGCCGGCCTGCCAGGCGAACAGCGCGTAGGCGGCGGGGTTGCTCACAGGGCCGCCAGGACCGCTTCGGCCTTGGAAACCTCGAAGGCGCCCGGCGCTTCGACCGCCACATGCGTCACCTTGCCGTCCTTCGCCACCAGCACGAAGCGTTGGCAGCGCAGGCCGAGGCCGCGCGCCGTCAGGTCCAGCTCCAGCCCCAGCGCCTTGGTCAGCACGGCGGAGCCATCGGCCAGCATCACAACCTGGTCGGTGATGCCCTGGTCCTTGGCCCAGGCGCCCATCACGAAGGCGTCGTTCACGGACATGCAGGCGACGGTGTCGACGCCCTTGGCCCGCAGCGCCTCCGCATTGGTGACGAAGCCCGGCAGGTGCTTGGCGGAGCAGGTGGGGGTGAAAGCGCCGGGCACGCCGAACAGCACCACGGTCTTGCCCTTGAACAGCTCCTCCGTCCCGATCTCCTTCGGGCCCTCGGCGCCGGCCTGCGTGACCTTCACGGACGGGATCGCATCGCCAACCTGAATCGTCATACCCAGAATCTCCTCAGCCAATGTGGCTGCTTAGTGCAGATCGGCCCGATCCGTCCATGCAACAGCGCTGTGTGCTGCTTGCGGCGGCGTGGGCGCGCCGCCATGTTCAACGGCATCATGGCACGCAGCGATCCCTCCCCCCCGAAAGAAATCCTCGCCACGGATGCGGGCGAGGACGGCTACCTCACCGGCCAGCTGCTGGTGGCGATGCCTGGCATGTCCGACCCGCGCTTCGCCCGCAGCGTGATCTGCCTCTGTGCCCATTCGGCGGAGGGCGCCATGGGCATCGTGCTGAACCAGCCCCTGCCGAAGCTGACCTTCGACGACCTTCTGGCCCAGCTCAAGCTGGACCCGGTGCCGCCGGCGCGGCGCATCCGCCTGACCCAGGGCGGCCCGGTCGAAGGCGGCCGCGGCTTCGTGCTGCACACGGCGGATTGGGAAACGGAGGGCAGCCTGAAGGTCGCCGACGACCTGGCGCTGACCGCCAGCGTCGAGATCCTGAAGGCGATCGCCGAGGGCGGCGGGCCGCGCGAAGGCGTGCTGGCACTCGGCTACGCCGGCTGGGGGCCGGGGCAGCTTGATGACGAGATCCAGGCCAATGCCTGGCTGAACGTGCCGGCGGATGAGGCGCTGCTGTTTGCCGAACAGCCGGACCAGCTCTGGCGCGCGGCGATGGCCCGGCTCGGCATCGACCCCTCCGCGCTTTCGGGCAGCGCCGGGCACGCATAGATGCAGGCCCTCAGGCGGCGGGCGGCCGCTACGCGGCCTTGCCTGCGCGCCAGGCACTGACGCGCCCGGCAACCTGGCTGGTCCGGGCGCGGGCCGCCTTCGCGGCCTCGGCTCGCCAGGTGGCGCGCCGCCTGCGCTGGACTTCACCAGTCTGACGCCGCACACCACCCGGATGGCCCCCGCGCCCCGGATTCGCCTGCTGCCCGAGACCACCGCCAACCGCATCGCGGCCGGCGAGGTGGTCGAACGCCCGGCCGCGGCGGTGAAGGAACTGGTGGAAAACGCGCTGGATGCCGGCGCGCGGCGCATCACCGTCACGCTGGAAGACGGCGGCATCGGCCGCATCCTGGTGGAGGATGACGGCCACGGCATGGGCGAGGCCGACCTCGCCATGGCGCTGGAACGCCACGCCACATCGAAGCTGGCCGAGGAGGCGATGCTGTTCCGCATCGCGACGCTCGGCTTCCGGGGGGAGGCGCTGCCCTCGATCGGCGCCGTCTCCCGCCTCACCCTCACCTCTCGTCTGAGTGACGGCGCGGCGCATGCCATCAGCGTCGAGGGCGGCCGCAAATCCGCGGTCGGGCCGGCCGCCGGCGCGCCGGGCACGCGGGTTGAGGTGCGGGACCTGTTCTTCGCCACCCCGGCCCGCCGCGCCTTCCTCCGCACGCCGCGGCACGAGGCGGAACAGGCGGTGGAGGCGGTGCGGCGCCTGGCGATGGCCTGGCCGGAAGTGGCCTTCCGGGTGGAGGTGGAGGGGCGCATCGCCCTGGCCCTGCCGCCCACGGACCGGGACGGCCGCATCGCCGCCTTGCTGAGCGCGGAATTCGCCGCCGCCGCGGTGCCGGTGGAGGCGGAGCGACACGGCCTGCACCTGTCCGGCCTCGCCGGCCTGCCGACCTTCCACACGGCGACCGGCGCCGCGCAGCATCTGGTGGTGAACCGCCGCCCGGTGCGCGACCCGCTTCTGCGCACGGCCTTGCGCGTCGCCTACCGGGACATGGTGCCGGCGAAGCGCTTCCCGGTCGCCGCGCTGTTCCTGGAAGTGCCGCCGGAGGCGGTGGATGTGAATGTCCACCCGATGAAGACGGAGCTGCGCTTCCGCGACCCGGCTTCGGTGCGCGGCCTGCTGATCTCGGCGCTCGGCCGGGCGCTGGCCGTGGGCGCTTCCGGCGCGGCGCCGGAGGATGTGGCGGCACCCGCCTGGGGGGCCGGTTCCTGGAACGGGGGGGGCTTCGCGGAGGCGGCGGCGCCCGGCTACGAGTCTCGCCCGCCCGCCGGCAGCTTCCCCGGCTGGACGCCCCCCGCCTTCCCGCTGCCGCAGCGCCCACGAACAGCGCATCTGCCGCTCGGCTTCGCCCCCGCCCAGCCGCCGCCAGCGCACGAGGCGTTCGGCCCAGATTTTGGCGCAGAAGGCCCGCTCGGCCGGCCGCTCGGCCAGATTCTCGAGACCTATGTGCTAGCCGAGGCGCCGGACGGATCCCTGGTGCTGGTGGACCAGCACGCCGCGCATGAACGGCTGACGCATGAGGCGCTGCGCGCGCAATTGGTGGAAGGCGGCGTGCGCGCCCAGCCGCTGCTGCTGCCCGCGGTGGTGGAACTGCCCGCCGCGGACGCCGCGCGGCTGCTGGACCGGGCCGGCGAGCTGGCCCGCCTCGGCCTGGAGATCGAGGGCTTTGGCGGCCCCGGCGCGCTGCTGGTGCGCGCCATGCCGGCGCTGCTCGGCGCGCCGGACCCGGCGCCGCTGCTGCGCGACCTGGCCGAGGAACTGGCCGAGATGGATGAGGCGCTGGCGCTGGAGGCGCGGCTGGATGCGGCGGTGGCGCGGCTGGCCTGCCACGGATCCATCCGCGCCGGGCGGCGGCTGGGGCGCGCGGAGATGGCGGCGCTGCTGCGCCAGATGGAGGCGACGCCGCGCGCCGCCACCTGTTCGCACGGCCGCCCCACCGTGCTGCGCTTCGGCAAGGCGGAGCTGGAGAGGCTTTTCGGGCGGCGCTGATTGCGGGCAGGATGGGCGCAACGAATACGGGAGACGTGCCGATGACATCCGCTGTGCCCCCCACTGGGACCCCCTCTGTGATCCCCACTGGAACCCCCTCCGCCCCGCTGATGCAGCTGATCTATGCCTCCCGCCCCTTCGGCTTTTCCGGCGACATGCTGGACGACATCCTGATGACGGCGCGCCGCAACAACCGGCGGGACGGGCTGACCGGCGCCCTGGTCTGCCGCGCCGACCTGTTCCTGCAGATGCTGGAAGGCCCGCGCGACAAGGTGACCGCCACCTTCGGCCGCATCCTGCGGGATGACCGGCATCTGGAAGTGTCCCTGGTCTGGTCCGGCGACGCGCCCGCGCGGCTGTTCGGGGAGTGGGACATGCTGGACGACCCGGCGCGGAGCTGGATGTGGAGCCGGGAGGATGTGCGGGGCGGGGCGGTGGTGCGCGCCTCGGCGGCGGAGGCGCGGGCGGTGTTTGATCGGGTGGCGGGGGAGCTTACCACCGGCTGATTTTCACGGATTTATTACCTTGTCGCAGTGGTCGGCCCGCCCATAATCACGCGGCAGTGAGGCAGCTTGCGGATCCTCCATCGCCGATCCGTCGCGCGCCTTGCCGAACGAAGCGTTCTAAGGAAGCGTCATGCCGTTTCGGCAACCAGCCGGATTCAGTTCACGTGCCGCGCGCGGACTCCTTCGATGCGAATCCGCGACGCCAGCCTCACCCGGCGAAGCCTGCGCCTGCTGCGGCCCCCTGGCGCAGGATTTCAACCGGCGTGTGACGGCGGATCTGTCGCGCCGCATGGTGCTTGGCGGTGCCGCGGCCATGCTCGCGCCCTTCCTCGCGGCGCGCGACGGCGCCGCGCAGCCGGTGCCGCCCGCCGCCTCCGAACGCCCGACGCTGCTGACGAACCTCCGCCTGTTCGACGGGCAGGCGCGCACGCTGCGCCAAGGTGTGCATGTCCTGATCCGCGGCAAGCGGATCGAGGCGCTGCCGGCCGCCGATGCGGCGGTGGACGGTGCGCAGACCATCGATTGCGGCGGGCGCCTGGTGATGCCGGGGCTGATCGACGCGCATTTCCACACCATGCTCTGCGGCATCACCATGCCCGCCGCCATGGGTGCGGAGGTGGCCTTCATCCACCTGGTCGCGGCGCGGGAGGCGGAGCGCACCCTGCTGCGGGGCTTCACCACGGTGCGCGACGCCGGCGGGCCATCCTTCGCGCTGAAGCGCGCGATCGACATGGGCATCATGAACGGACCGCGCATCTACCCCTCCGGCGCGCTGATCTCGCAGACCTCGGGCCATGGCGATTTCCGCCTGCGCCACGAATTGCCGCGCGGCGCCACCACCCCGGCCAGCCACCCCGAACTCGCCGGCATGGCGGCCATCGCCGATGGTGAGGCGGAGGTGCTGCGCCGGGTGCGCGAGCAGCTGATGCTCGGCGCGAGCCAGGTGAAGCTGATGGGCGGCGGCGGCGTCGCCTCCACCTATGACCCGATCGACACGGTGCAGTTCCTGGAATCGGAACAGCGCGCCGCGGTGCAGGCGGCGGCCGACTGGGGCACCTATGTGATGATCCACGCCTATGTGCCGCAGGCCATCCAGCGCGCCATCCGCGCCGGGGTGCGCTGCATCGAGCATGGCCAGTTGGCGGATGAGGAAACCGCCCGGATGATGGCCGGCGAGGGTGTGTGGTGGAGCCTCCAGCCCTTCCTTGGCGACGAGGATTCCAACGAACGCCAGACGCCGGAGGCTGCGGAGAAGGGCCGCCAGGTCGCCGAGGGCACGGTGCGTGCCTACGAGCTCGCGCAGCGCCTGGGAGTGAAGGTGGCCTGGGGCACGGATATCCTGTTCTCGCCGCACCTGCTGCCGCATCACGGCCGTCAGCTTGCGAAGATGACGCGGTTTCATGAACCGCTGGAGGCGCTGCAGATCGCGACCGGCGGCAATGGCGAATTGCTGCGCATGTCGGGCCAGCGCAACCCCTATGACGGCCCGCTCGGCGTCATCGCGCCGGGCGCCCTGGCCGACATCCTGGTTGCCGAGGGCGACCCGACCACCAGCCTCGACTTCCTGCGCGATCCGGCCCGCAACCTGAAGGTCATCATGAAGGATGGCCGGATGCACAAGAATACGCTCTGACACAGCCTGTGCGGTGTGGCGATGAAGAAGGATCAGCACGTGCGCGTACCCGGCTTCGTACCCCTTGCCAGCATGGCCATCCTGGCCACGGCGCTGCTCTGGCCCGGCACGGCCGCGGCGCAATGGCGCTACCTGTTCCCGCCCGGCTTCACCCTGACCGACGAGGACATGCAGACCCAGCTCGAGGCGATCCTGCGCCTGGTGCGCGCCGAGCCGCCGCCGATCGGGCAGGAGGAGCAATGGTCCAACCCGGGCACCGGCGCACGCGGCACCGTGACGATGCTCACCGCATCCGAGGTGCGGCAGATGCCGTGCCGCCGGCTGCGCTTCCAGATCGACACGCGACAGGCGAGCGCGCCCGTCGACATGACCTTCACCCTGTGCCGGGCCGCGGACGGCCTGTGGAAGATCGGCTGAGCCATGCCCGACCCTGAGCCGCCCTGCCCTGACCCGCGCGCGGCGATGCCGAGCCGCCTTCACCGCTTTCTCCCGCGCGTCGCGGGGGCGCTGCTGCTGGGCCTGGCCGCGCTGATCGGGCCACCGCGTGAGGCCGTGGCGCAGGCGGCCGCGCCCGGCACCACGCCGGATGGCTGGCGCTTCCAGATCACCCCCTACCTGTGGATGTCAGGTGTCGCGGGCGACCTGACCATCAGCCCCCGCGCGCCGACGCTGCAGTTCAGCGAGTCCTTCGGTGACGTGCTGTCCGACCTGGATGCCGGGATCTTCATCACCGGCCTGGCCATTCGCGACCGTTTCGTGATCTCGGCCGATGTTTCCTATGTCGCGACCTCCCGCAAGGGCGAATTGCTGGCCGCGCCGCCGGTTTCGGCGAAGGGCTCGCTCGACCAGTTCTCAACGACGCTGCTGGCCGGCTACCGGGCCGTGGAACAGCCCGGATTCAGCCTGGACCTGCTGGGCGGCCTGCGCGCCTGGAGCATCGAGGCGGAGGCCGAGGCCCGCGTCGCCGGCACCCCCTTCGCACGGCAGACCGCGACGCTCGACTGGGTTGACCCGATCCTGGCCGTGCGGCTCCGGGGCGATATCTCGCCGCGGCTTTCGGCCCATGTGATCGGCGATATCGGCGGCTTCGGCGCGGGGGCGCGGTTTACCTGGCAGCTGGCGGGGCTGGTGAACTATCAGCTCTCGGAGAACCTCTATGCCTCCGGCGGGTATCGGCACCTGGCGACGGATTACCGGGAGGGTGGAAGGCGGCTGGATTTCAGCCTGTCCGGGCCGATCCTGGGGCTGACCTACCGGTTCTGATGGGGTGGGGTGAGCGGGCCGGCGCAGCCCGATTGACACACCACCCCTCCCCCTCCACCACTTCCCCCATGCCCAAGCTCCAAGCCACCCAGATCCCCGTCACCCCCTTCCAGCAGAACTGCACCCTGATCTGGGATGCCGAGACCCAGCGCGGCACGGTCATCGACCCGGGCGGCGATGTGCCGCGCATCCTCGCCGCCATCGCCAAGGCGGGCGTGACGGTCGAGAATATCCTGCTCACCCATGGCCATCTGGACCATGCCGGCGGTGCGGATGCGCTGCGGGCGGCTCTCACGGAAAGCCAGGGCGCGCCGGTGCCGCTGGTCGGGCCGCACCGGGATGATGCCTTCCTGCTGTCCGGCATCGCCGCCCAATCCCAGCAATACGGCATCCCCGGCCTCGCCAATGCCACGCCGGACCGGTTCCTGGAGGAAGGCGAGACCGTCACCATCGCCGGCCAGGAATTCGGCGTGCTGCATTGCCCGGGCCATGCGCCGGGGCATGTGGTTTTCGTCAACCAGGCGCTCGGCTTCGCGGTGGTGGGGGATGTGCTGTTCCGCGGCTCCATCGGCCGCACGGATTTCCCCTATGGCGACCATGCGGCGCTGATCCACGCCATCGTCACCAAGCTGCTGCCGCTGGGGGATGAGATGCGGTTCCTGTGTGGGCATGGGCCGGGGGGGAATTTTGGGGAGGAGCGGCGGACCAACCCGTTTTTGCCGCGGTAGGGGGGCGCAACAGCCCCCACCCAACCCTCCCCCGCGAAGAGCAGGGGAGCGCTTTAGCAGTCACCGTCGCGCCGCCGCGCGTTCGCTCATGATGCAGGCGAAGACCACCACCGCCGCGCCGGCCAGCATCGCCGGCAGGGGGATGCGGCCCCAGAAGGCGAAATCCCAGGTCAGGCTCCAGATCAGGCCGGAATAGCCGAAGGGCGCCAGGCGGCTCGCCGTGGCGTGCCGGAAGGCTTCCGCCAGGCACACGGTGGCCATGCCGACGATCAGGCCATTGCCCACCATCTGCGCCAGGCTCAGCGCCGTCGGCGTGGACCAGTGGCTCAGCCCCAGCGGCAGCATCACCGCGAAGCCGAGCAGCGATGGCCACACGATCACCCGCCCGATCCCCGGCTCCGCCCGCAATTGCCGGTTCAGCACGAAGACCGCCGAATAACAGAAGGTGCCGCCCAGCGCGTAGAGGTAGCCGAGCCACGGCACCGCGCCGCCCGCACCCGCGCCGCCGCCAGGCTCCACCAGCCCCGGCGCCAGCCCGATCGCGACGCCGCCGAAGCCCACCGCGCACCAGGCCCAGGCCACCACCGGCGGCCTTTCCCCCAGCAGCCAGGCCGATAGCGCCAGCACCAGGAAGGGGGAGGTGAAGAACACCAGGTAGCCCTCCGCCAGCGGCAGCAGGCTGAAGGCCTGGAAGAAGCAGATGGCGCTGCCCAGCATCACCAGGGACCGCGCCGCATGCAGCCGCGGAAAGCGTGATTGCAAGGCCCCGCCCCAGCCGGGGATCAGCGCGCGCAGGCCGAACACCACCGCCAGCAGCGTGGCGAAGCGCACCAGCAGCACCTGCCACACCTCATGCCCGTCCGACAGCAGCTTGCTGTTGGCATCGAGCAATCCGAACAGCCCGATGCCTGCCAGCATCAGCACCGGACCGCGCACGTCGTTCTCCCCCGGGATCGTCGGGCGGGTATGCCCGTGGCGCGGCCTGCAAGTCCACCGGAGGCACCGCGCATGGCAGGGCTGCACCCCATCCGCGCATGCCACCTTCCCACCCGGCCCGAGACAGGGCACAAGCCGCGGCGCCATGACCCCCCAACTCGCCTCCGTCCTGATGCCGCTGATGCGCGGCATGGACCCCGAACGCGCGCATGATATTGCCCTGCGCGCCTTGCGTTTCGGCCTCGCCGGAGCGGATCGCAGCGCGGATGACCCGGTGCTGGCGACGCGCGCCCTCGGCCTCGATTTCCGCAACCCGATCGGCCTCGCCGCCGGCTTCGACAAATCGGCGGTGGCCATTGCCCCGCTGATGCGCCTGGGCTTCGGCTTCGTGGAAGCCGGGTCGGTCACGCCGAAACCGCAGATCGGCAACCCGAAGCCGCGCCTGTTCCGCCTGGCGGAGGACCGGGCCGTGATCAACCGCATGGGCATGAACAATGCCGGCCTGCCCGCCTTCCTGGCGCGGCTGGCGCATCTGCCCGCCAACCGCCCGGCCGTGCTCGGCGTGAACATCGCCATCAACAAGGATGGCGCGGCGCCGCTGCGGGATTATCCGGCGCTGTATGCCGCCGTCGCGCCGCATGCCGGCTACGTCGCCATCAACGTCTCCTCCCCCAACACCCCCGGCCTGCGGGACCTGCAGGGGGAGGCGATGCTGCGGGACATCCTGGGCGCCGTGGTCGAGGCGCGGGATGCGCTGACGGGCCCGCGCCCGCCCATCCTGGTGAAGATCGCCCCCGACCTGTCCCCAGCGGCGGTGGAGCCGATCGTGGAGGCGGCGGTGGCGCATGGCATCGCCGGCCTCATCGTCTCCAACACCACCATCGCGCGTCCCGCCCCGCTGCGATCCGCGCTGAAATCCCAGGCCGGCGGCCTCTCCGGCCCGCCGCTCCGCGCCGCTGCCACCGAATTGCTGCGCCGCGTCGCGCGGCTGGCCGCCGGGCGGGACCTGACGCTGATCGGCTGCGGCGGGGTTTCCAACGGGGCGGATGCCCTGGAAAAGATCAAGGCCGGCGCCGCGCTGGTGCAGCTTTATGCCGCTTTCGCCTATGACGGCCCGGCGCTGATCCCGCGCCTGAAGCGGGAACTCGCCGCGGCGCTGCGGCGGGACGGATTTAAGAATGTGGCCGAGGCCATCGGGGTGGATGCACGATGATCATGCTGGACGGGGTGGCGGCCCTGGCGGACCGCTATGATGGTTTCATCCTGGACCTCTGGGGCGTGGTGCATGATGGCCGCAAACCCTATCCCGGCGTGGCCGATGCGCTCGGCCAGCTGAAGGCGCGCGGCAAGCGCATCGCCTTCCTCTCCAACGCGCCCCGCCGGTCCTTCGTGGTGGATGACCTGCTGACCGGCATGGGGCTGGACCGCGCGCTGTGGGACGGCACCATGACCTCCGGCGAGCTGGCCTGGCGGCATCTGAAGCACCGGGACCGGGCGGATTTCGCGGCGCTGGGCGTGATGGCACTGCATATCGGGCCGGAGCGGGATCTGTCGGTCCCGGCGGAGACCGGCGTGCAGCTGGTCGGATCGGCGGAGGAAGCCGATTTCGTGCTGAACACTGGGCCGGAGCCCGCCCGCGGCAACACGGATATCGAGCCCTATCGCGCCGCGCTCACCGCCTGCGCCGCCCGCCGCCTGCCGATGCTCTGCGTCAACCCGGACCGGCATGTGATGGTGGGCGATGACCGCGTGATCTGCGCCGGGGCGCTGGCGGACCTCTATGCCGAACTCGGCGGGCCCTCCGCGATCGAGATCGGCAAGCCGGACCCGGCCTGCTACCCGCCCGTGCTGGAATTGCTCGGCATCACGGACCGCGCCCGCGTGGTCGCCATCGGCGACAGCCCGCATACGGACCTGGCCGGCGCGCAATCCGCCGGCATCGATGCGGTCTGGGCGCTGACCGGCCTCGCCGCCCATGCCCATGGCGCGAAGCCGGACCCGGAGGTGCTGGCCCAGGTGGCGGCGAGTGAGGGCGTGCGCCCGGTCGCCGCGCTGATGGGGCTGCGCTGGTAGCCAGCAACCGCTGGGGTGGGTTGCGCCCGGGGGGTGTGGGCCGGTGCGGCGGGCGGGCCTACACTCCCGCCTTGTGAACCCTCCCCATCCGGCCACCCCCCCTCGCCCGCCGATCTGGCTGCTGGTCGCGATCATTGGCATCGGCCCCTTCACCATGCAGGTGCTGGTGCCGTCCCTGCCGGCGATGGGGCGCGACCTTGGCGCCAGCACGGCGACGGTGCAGCTCACCGTCACGCTGTATCTGCTGGGCGTCGGCGCCGGGCAGCTGATCTATGGCCCGCTATCGGACCGCTTCGGCCGCCGCCCGCTGCTGATGGGCGGTCTGGCACTGTATGCGGTGGCGAGCCTGGCCGCGGCACTGGCACCCGGAATTGGGGAGCTGCTGGTGGCGCGCGTCGCCCAGGCGGTCGGTGCCTGCGCCGGGGTGGTGCTGGTGCGCGCCGTGATCCGCGATGTCTGGTCGCGGGACGAGGCGGCGAGCGTGCTCGGCTACGTCACCATGGGCATGACCATCGCACCGATGATCGCGCCCATCCTCGGCAGCCTGCTGGAACAGAGCTTCGGCTGGCGGGCCAGCATGGTGGCCTGCCTCGGCTTCGGCCTGCCGCTGGCGCTGGTCGCCTGGCTGCGGCTGGAGGAGACGCTGCCGGCGCCACAGCCGCTGCCCGGGCTGGGTGCCATTTTCCGCGCCTATCGCAGCCTGTGGGCGATACCGGCCTTCCGCGCCTATACGGCGCTGACCGCCTGCGCCACCGGCATCTTCTTCGCCTTCCTCGGCGGTGCGCCCTATGTGGTGGTGCAGGGCATGGGCTACTCGCCGGTGCAGTTCGCCCTGGCCTTCGCCGCCATCTCCATCTTCTTCGCGGCCGGCAACTGGCTGGCGGGGCGGCTTTCGCGCAAGCTCGGCATTCTGCGGATGCTGGGCGTCGGCACCATGATCACCACGCTCGGCGCGGTGGGGGCGGCGATCGCCATGATCGTGCTGCCGCCGCATATCCTGGTATTCTTCGTGCCGATGGCGGTGGTCGCGGTGGGCAATGGCATGACCCAGCCCAACGCCATCGCCGGCGCCCTCAGCGCCAAGCCGCAGCTGGCCGGCACCGCCTCCGCCCTGGTCGGCGCCTTGCAGATGGGCTTCGGTGCGCTGATGACCTTCGTGGTCGGGCTGGTGGAGTTCGGCAGCGGGATCGGCACCTCCGTCACCATGGCGGCAACCGGCGTGGCCTGCCTGATGGCGCTGCGCGGGGCGCGCCGGGCGGGCGGCTGAAACAGGACAGGAGGCGGCGATGGGCGACAGCTACATGCGGGAACAGGCCGAGGCGCTGGCGCAGCATCTGCGGCTGACGGACGGCAAATCCGGCTATGTCGAGGCCACGGCGGATGGCTTCCAGGTTTTCCTGCGCCGCAAATGGCCCGGCAAGCAACTGGCGAGCTGGGACGGCCTGCCGGTCGAATGGATCGAGAATCTCGGCACCCACAAGACCCGCGGCCGCTGAGCGCCCGCCAGGTCGCATGTCAGGGGGCGGCGGCCTCCGCGGTGAGCATCGCCGCCACCGCCTCGCCGAAGCCTTCCAGCGGGATCGGCACCGCCAGTGTCTGCCGCTGCGCCGCGGCGACGAAGCTCAGCCGCAGGGTGGTCGCGGCCCGCAGCGTCGCCAGCACCTCATCCGTCACCACCGTCGCGGCGTAGATTCCGGCCGCATCGCTGCTCTGGAAGGCCAGCCGCTGGGGTGGCGCCTCATCCGTCTGCCAGGCGATGCCGCCCTGCAGCCAGGTGCCGTGCGGCAGTTGGAAAATCAGCGCCAGGGACCGCGACTCGCGCTGCCGCGTCAGCAGGATCTGCGCGAGCGGCGTGTTCTGCGGCCGCAGCAGCACGGTGGTGGAAACCCGGCAACTGCGCGGCACCTCCGCCGTCGCCTCGACGCAGGCCATCGCCCAGCTCGGCACCGCCTCCGCCGAGGCCGCGCTCGCGGCGGGCTCGAAGGGTGGTGCGGGTGGCGGGGGCAGGGGCAGCGGCGTCGGTGCGCCGCGCTGCGCCAGGGCAGGAGAGGCCAGCAGGAGCCCGAGCAGCAGAACCGCAGCTGCCCGCGCCACCGGTCAGGGCCGCAGGCGGCGGGTGGTGCTGGTTGCGGCCGCCGGCGGCGTTGCCCCGGCCGGGCGGCCGGCATCGAAGCCGAGGAAACCGATATCGGGCTGCGCCGCGCCGCCATTGCCGGCCCAGAGCCGCGCCCCCACCGGCAGCGCCCCCGCCGGCTGCGCCGCCAGTGCGGGCGGCGTGTTCATCGGCGCGCGCACCGTGGCACCAGGCGGCGGCGCCGCGCCCAGGCGGGCGGCAATGGCCTCGGCCGGGGAAGGCTGGCCCGGCACGGAAGGCGGCGGCGGGGCGGACATGCGGGTGCGGTCGCGGGCGGAGAGCAGGTAGAAGGCAATCTCGTTGCGCCCCTGGTCCACCGCGGCATCCAGCGGCGACAGGCCCAGCGCGTTGCGCGATTCGATATTCGCCCCGCGCGCCACTGCGTCGCGCGCCGCGGGCAGGTCGCCGCGGGCCACGGCATCGAACAGCGCCTCATTCGGGGAAAGCCCGGCCGCCTGCGGATCCGCCGGGATCGGTGCCGGGGCGCTGCGCGCCGCCAGGCCGGGCAAGGCCGGGGCCGCGGCGCCGGGCGCCCGCTGCGTATCGGCCGGCCGGATCATGCCTTGCGCCAGCGCCGGGGGCGTCTGGGGGGCCAGGATCAGGGGGGCCATCAGCGTGGCCAGCAGGGAAAGGCGAAGGGGTGCGCGCATGGTGGTGAAACTAGGCAGTTTCAGGCCCGCGAGGAAGGGCATGCGTCCCCCCTCGCCCGCTTTTACGCAGCCGGCCACCTGAATCAGCCGCAGCCCTGGCCGCGATAGCTGAATGTCTCCACCCGCGAATCGCGCAGCGTGAAGGTCAGCTCGCAGCCCACCTCGGCAATGGCGGGCGGGGCGGGCCAATACCCGTAGCGCGGCCCCCAGGGGCCGAAGGCCGGGCCGTACAGCGCCGGCGGCTGCGCCACGGCCACGGCGCGGCGCTGTTCGAATTGCAGGAAGCGCCGCCCCTCCGCCTCATGCACCCGCACCGGCACGCCGAGGGCGGCGACCAGATCGGCCTCCCCCCGCCCGACGAAGGTGGACAGGCGCTGGTCCAGCGTGGGGCCCTGGGCGCAGCCAAGCAGCAGCGCGGGGGCCAGGAGAAGGGCGGGCAGCATTCGCATCCGCCGCATATGGGGCGCCCGGGGCTGCCGGCCAATCAGGACGCTGCGAGGCTCAGCGCCCCTCCCGCCGCCAGGCGAGCAAGGCGAGGCCCAGCACCAGGGGCAGCGCCAGCCAGGGCGGCAGCAGCGGCAGGGCGGTGATGCCGGTCACGCTGTGGTCGCCATTGCGGCGCAGCCCGATCCAGCCCGCCCCGGTGCCCCCCTGGGCATCGCGGCCGATCGCCACCCGGCGCAACTCCGGCACCAGCGGCGCCGCGCCGGTGCCGAGCCAGCGCGTGGCCCCGCCCGTGGCGGCGACCAGGGCTGCCAGCGGCGTGGCATCGGCGCGCAGATCGGCGACCTCCATCGGGTTCGGCGCCTCGGCGGCGGCGAAGGCGGTGCGGCGGCCATCGCCGGCCTGCCAGACGCCGGCCTGCATCGCCGGACGCTCCACCACCGAACGCCCGGCACCGCGCAACTCCGCCGCGTGGCGGGTGATGGTGCCGTCGGGGGCGGTGACGGTGATCTCGGGCGCGGCGGCTGGCTCCAGGCTGCGGCGGGTCACGGTCAGCGTACCGTGGTCGATCCGCGCCGTCAGATCCTCCTCCTCCAGCTCCGGCTCCTTCATCGTCCAATGGGCGATGCGGCGCAGCAATTCGCCCTGCGGGCCGCCGCCATCATGGCCGCGCGACCACAGCCAGATGTGGTCCGACAGCACCAGCGCCACGCGGCCCTCCCCCACCCGGTCCAGCACCATCAGCGGGGTATCGCCCGGCCCCTGCATCACGGTGCTGCCGGCCCGCGCATCCGCGCGCAGCGCGCGGTACCAGCGGCCCCAGGTGGCTTCCGCCAGATTGGCGCCCTCGGGGGTGAAGCTGTTCGCGCCCGGCAGATTCTCCGTCACCGGATGCCGCGCGCCCAGCTCCGTCACGAAGGGCCGGAACGGCTGTTCCAGCAGCGAGGCCTGCGCCGCGCCCGGCCCCACCTGCGGCCGCGCCGGCAGGATCTGGCCGAGCGGCGTGGCGGCCAGGCTGGTCGGCCCGGCGAATTCCGGCCCGACGGACAGCAGCAGCGCGCCGCCGCCGCGCACGTAATCGGCGATGTTGCGCAGATAGACCGGCGGCAGCAGGCCCCGGTTGCCGAAGCGGTCGAAGACGATCAGGTCGAATTCGCGCAGCTTCACCTGGAACAGCTCACGCACCGGAAAGGCGATCAGCGCCAATTCGTGCAGCGGGGTCAGGTCGTCCTTCTCCGGCGGGCGGAGGATGGTGAAATGGACCAGATCGACATTCGGATCCGCCTTCAGCAGCCGCCGCCAGGTGCGCTGTCCCGCATGCGGCTCCCCACTCACGAGCAGCACCCGCAGCCTATCCCGCACGCCATTGATGGAGACCACGGTGCGGTTGTTCAGGTCGGAGACCTCGCCGGGGCGGGTTTCCGCCGTCAGCTCCACCACGGTCTGGCCACCGCGTTCGATCGGCACGGAAATCCGGTGCTCGCGCCCCACCGGCACGGATTCCACGCGCGGTGGCTGGCCATCGCGGCGGATGGTCAGCCGCGCCGCCCCACTCGCATCCGGCCGCGCGCCCAGATCCTCCACCACCACGCGGAGCTCCACCGGGCGGCCGACGATGCCGAAGCCCGGCGCCTCGATCACGCGGATGCGGCGATCCACCTCTCCGGGCTGGCCGGGCAGGATCTGGTGGAAAGGCGCGTCCAGCGTCGGGGCGGGGGGCACGTCATGCACCTGGCCATCGGTGAGGGCCATCACGCCAGCCAGGCGGGCGCGGGGGATATCGGCCAAGGCGCGTTCCATGGCGCTGAACAGCCGCGTGCCCTGGTTGCCGCCCTCCGGCACCTCCACCGTACGGAGTTCGAGGTCCGGCAGGCGGCGGGCGCGGGCCTCGATCTCGTCGCGGGCGGCGGTGATCTGTTCCGGCCGGGCGCTGAGCCCTGCGCTGGCGCTGCGGTCCACCAGCAGTAGCGCGATATCCGGCCGCATCTGCCGGGTTTCCTCCACCAGCCTGGGATTGGCCAGTGCCAGCAGCAGCGCGGCGAAGGCCAGCGCCCGCAGGAAGGCGCCGCGCGCCGGCTGCCAGCGCCGCGCGCCATTCGCATCCCGCGTCAGCCGCAGCAGGGCGGGCAGCAGCGCCAGCAACGCCAGCCCGGCCAGGCCGGCGAGCAGCCAGAGCGGGATGACCGGGGCGAAATCGATGCCGGCAAGGGCCTGATTCATGGACTAATTCCCCAGCCTTTCCAGGATGGCCGGCACATGCACCTGGTCGCCCTTGTAGTTGCCGGTCAGCGCGTACATCACGAGGTTGGTGCCGAAGCGATAGGCCAGGATGCGCTGCCGGTTGCCGCCCGGAATCGCCGCATAGGGGTTGTTGCCCCGCGCATCGATCGCCCAGGCGGAGGCCCAGTCATGCCCGCCGATGATGACCGGGCTGACGCTGTCATTCGCCCGGTCCTGGTCGCGTGCCACCCAGACGGTGCCGCCGGCGAAGCGGCCGGGCAGGTCCGCCAGCAGGTAGAAGGCGCGCTTCAGCACGTGGTCCTCCGGCACCGGGGCCAGCGGCGGCACGGTCAGGTCCCGCGTCAGCCGGCGCAGCGCGGCGCCAGCGCCCGGTGAAAAGCCGGCGCCCGAGCCCTCGTCCCGCGTGTCGAACAGGATGATGCCGCCGTTGCGCATGAAGCCGTTCAGCGCCGCCACGCCCGCTGCATCCGGCTGCACCGAATCGCCGGTCACCGGCCAGTACAGCAGCGGGAAGAAGGACAGGTCATCCCGCCCCGGCACCACGGAGGCAGGTTCGGCCAGCGCCGCCGCGGTGCGGCGATTGACGAAATCGGACAGGCCGAGAAGCCCGGCGCGGCTGATCTCATCCACCTGCGGATCACCCGTGACGACATAGGCCAGCCGCGTCGCCAGCGCCGGATCGCCGCGTTGCTGCGCCTGGGCCTGGGCCTGGGCCTGGGCCTGAGCCTGGGCCGGCCCCGCCAGCAGGCCGAGCGCCAGCAGCACCCCCGCCACCGCCCTTCCGGGCCGGGCCAGCACGCCCCGCAGCCCGAGCGAAACCAGCAGATCCACCACCAGCAGCAGCATCGCCGCCGCCAGCAGCCAGGGGCCGAGGTCGCGTTCCGCCGGCACGCCGCCGATCGCCCGCATCGTGGTCCCGGCAGGTGGCGCGGCAGCCAGCCGCGGCGCCGGCACGCCCGCGCCGAGATTCAGCGCCCGCCGATGCGCGCCATCGCCGCTGGTGCCGGTGCCGTACCAGCCCGGCGGATGCCGCGGCGACGGCGCCTCATTCTCCACCCGCGCGGCCGGGATCGGCTGCGCGCCCGGCGAGGGCGGGCCGAGCTGGCCGAAACCGTCCAGGGTCTCCATCGGTGCCAAGGGTGCCTCCCCATCCGCGCCGCCGATGCCGGCGGACAGCGCCACCAGCCGGCGCAGCATGTCCACGAAAAGGCCCGAAAGCGGCAGCGACGACCATTCGGCATTGGCCGTGACATGGAACATCACGATCCGCCCGGCGCCGCGACTGTCCCAGGTGACCAGCGGCGTGCCATCCGCCAGCCGCGCCCAGGTGTGCCCGGACAGACGGGCCGAGGGTTCGGCCAGCACCTGGCGCTCCACCGTCACCTCCGGCGTCGGCTCCAGCCCCTGGAAGGGCGAGCCATCCGGGAAGGGAGCCAGCGCCTGCGGCCGGTCCCAGGACAGCGCGCCACCCAGTTGCCGTTCCCCGGCGCGCAGCGGCACCGGCAGCAGCCCGTCCGGATTCTCCGCCAGCCGCGGCCCGGCGAAGCGCACCAGCGTGCCGCCGGCCTCGATCCAGGCGGTCAGCTCATCACGTTCGCGCCCCGCCTCCACCGGGCGGTCGGCCAGCACCAGCACGGAAAGCCGCCGCGCCAGCAATTCCGGCACGCTGCCGCGGCGCAGCTCGGCATGGGGGGCCAGGGCGCGGTCCAGGTAGAACAGCTCCCCGATCAGCGGCACATCGGCCGCCGTCGCCTCGCCGCCCGCGATCAGCCCGACCGGGCGGCGCCGGAAGCGTTCATCGAGCAGTACCGTGCCATTGGCCCCGGCGATGCCCTCCAGATCCAGCCGCACCACCTGGTTGCGAATCTCCAGCGGCAGCGGCAGCGCCGCCTCCGCCCGGGTGGCGCCGGCCAGCACGGTGATCTCGGCGCGCGCCAGGGTGCGGCCATCGCCGGTGCGGGCCAGCACGGCCGCCTGGCTCGGCACCGGCAGCGGCGTGGTCAGCAGGGTGAGGGCCAGCTGGTCGGCCTCGGCGCGCGGCGGCGGCAGCAGGCGCGTCGGGCGGCCCTCGCTGCGCGCCACAACCAGCGCGCCGCCCTCGGCCAAGGCGGCGGCGAGCGGGGTGAAGGCATCGCCCTCCGCCGCATGTTCGATGCCGTCCGCCACATACAGCGCGGTGAAACGCGCGCCCTGCTGCGCCCGCCATTCGGCCAGCGCGGCCAGGGCGCCGGCCCGATCCGGCGCCCAGGGCTTCGGGCGCAGCGCCACCAGCCGTCCGCGCAGTTCTTCCGCCGGCATCAGCGCGGTGATCCGCGGCGTCTCCGCCAGGGCGGGCGGCGCGGTCAGCAGCAGGGCGGTGCGGCGGCCCTCGCGGGCGGCGGCGTCCAGCTCCGCCTCGGCGGCGGCCATGCGGTCCGGCCAATCGGCGGCGGCGGCCCAGCCATCATCCACCACCACCAGCAGCGGCCCCTGCCCGCCGCCACCCGCCACCGGCCCCCAGATCGGCCGTGCCAGCCCGAAGATCATCAGCGCCGCCGCCGCCAGCCGCAGCGCCAGCAGCCACCACGGCGTGCGGGCCGGGGTTTCCTCCGGCGCCGGCATCTCCTGCAACAGGCGCAGCGCGGGGAAGTCCTGGCGTTTCGGGGCCGGCGGGGTGACGCGCAGCAGCCACCACAGTACCGGCAGGGCCGGCAGGGCGAGCAGCAGCCACGGGGCGGCGAAGGTGATCGGGCCCAGGCTCAACATGGTCCGAGGCTCAGCATCCTGGTGTCCTCATGCTGGTGCGAGACGCTGGTGCAAGGCGAGCAGGGCGGCTTCCGGCGGCTGGTCCGTGCGGTGCGTCGCCATGGTCCAGCCCGCGGCGGAGGCCAGGGCGGCCAGGCCCTGCCGGTGGCGGGCCACACGTTCCGCATAGACCTCGCGCACCGATTCCACGCGCGGCACCAGCGTGCCGGGGGCGCCGGGCAGCACCGATTCGAAGCGGATACGCCCGGCATAGGGCAGGGTTTCCTCCGCCGGGTCGATCACCTGCAGGAGATGGCCGCGCACCCCCTGGCCGGCGAGGCGGGAGATCAACCGGCGGGTGTCTTCCAGCGGGTCCCAGAAATCCCCCAGCAGAACCGCCCGCGCATGCCGCGCCAGCCGCGCATCCTCCGGCTTCGGCGCCATGCTGCTCAGGCCATCGGCAATCTGCGGCAGCGCGCCGCGGCCGGCATAGGGGCGGGGCAGGCCGAACAGCCGCACCCGTTCGCCGCCGCGCAGCAGTAGCGCCGCCAGCGCCAGCAGCAGCAGATCGGCGCGGTCCGCCTTGGTCGGCAATTCGCGGCCGCTGCGCCAGGCCATGCCGGGATCGGCGGCGCGCCACAGCGCCACGGTCTGTGCCGATTCCCATTCGGTCTCACGGATGAACAGCCGGTCCGACTTGCCGGATTGCCGCCAATCGATGCGGCTGGCCTGGTCGCCCGCGACATAGGGCCGGAATTGCCAGAACGCCTCCCCGGGGCCGGAGCGGCGGCGGCCATGCACGCCGGGCATCACCGTCGCCGCCACACGCTCCGCCTGCACCAGCAGCGGCGGCAGCCGGGCGCCGAGCTGCTCGGCCCAGGGAACACTGAGGCGCGCCGGGCTAACCAAGCTGCGCCTTCAGCACGTCCAGAACCTCGCCCAGATGCACGCCATCGGCGCGCGCGGCAAAGTTCAGCGCCATGCGGTGGCGCAGCACCGGCTCCACCAGCGCGTGAACATCCTCGAGGCTAGGCGAAAGCCGGCCTTCGAGCACCGCCCGCGCCCGGGTTGCCAGCATCAGCGCCTGCGCCGCGCGGGGACCGGGGCCATAGGCCAGGTGGCGCCGCACCGCCTCGATCTCCGTGGTTTCGGGCCGGGCGCTGCGAACCAGGCGGAGGATCGCCTCCAGCACCTGCTCGCCCACCGGCAGGCGGCGGATCAGCAATTGCGCGGCGGCGAGTTCCGCCCCCGTCATCGCCGGCACCGCCTTCGCCTCCTTCGCGCCGGTCGTCGCCAGCAGCATGGCGCGCTCCGCGGCGAGGTCGGGGTAGGTGACGTCGATCTCCAGCAGGAAGCGGTCGAGCTGGGCTTCGGGCAGCGGGTAGGTGCCCTCCTGCTCGATCGGGTTCTGCGTCGCCAGCACATGGAAGGGCGCCGGCAGGGCGTGCACCTCCCCGGCGATGGCCACCTTCTGCTCCTGCATCGCCTGCAGCAGCGCGGATTGGGTGCGCGGGCTGGCGCGGTTGATCTCGTCCGCCATCAGCAACTGGCAGAAAACCGGCCCCTTGATGAAGCGGAAGGACCGCTTGCCATGCACATCCTCCTCCAGCACCTCGCTGCCCAGGATGTCCGACGGCATGAGATCCGGCGTGAACTGCACCCGGCGGGCATCGAGGCCGAGCACCGTGCCCAGCGTCTCCACCAGCTTGGTCTTGCCGAGACCCGGCACGCCGACCAGCAGCAGATGGCCGCCGGAGAGCAGGGTGATAAGCGTGCGCTCCACCACCTGTTCCTGGCCAAAGATGACACGGCCGACACCTTCGCGCACTCGCGCCAGCCGCGAGGCCAGGAAATCGGCCTCCTTCAGCAGAGATTCCGCCTCCGCGCTGTCCGCCACTTCCACCATGCGGGTCAGGCTCCCTATATGCGTCAGGTCCGATATGGGTCGAGTATCCACTCCACCCATCCCGGATGCCACATCGCAGTGCATCAATCGCGAGATCGGTGACACGCGGGGCGGCGGAGAAGGAACCGGGGCGGATCGGTCGTCGGCCCAGGGGCCGCGGCGTGTGCCCACGGTCACAGGTGCGGAATTTATCGATGAGCGAAGCACGAGCCGAAGGGATGGGTAACGGTGCGATGCAGGGTCACCCCCCCGCGCGCCCGGCCCGATCCACGAAAGACGGGGCCGAGAAACAGGCTTCGGCCAAGCCGGGCGCCGGCCGCATGCCGGCGCTCAGGACCGAATGTGGCGACTTCTCCATGCGGATCGCGCGTGACGGAAGCTGGTTCTACAAAGGCAGCATCATCGGCCGGAAGGAGCTGGTCTGCCTTTTCGCCTCCGTCCTGAAGCGGGAGGAAGACGGCAGTTTCTGGCTGGAAACCCCGGTGGAACGCGGCCGGATCGAGGTGGAGGACGCCCCCTTCGTCGCCGTCGAGATGTGGTGGCGCAGCTGCGCCGACCCCTTCGTGCCCGCCGGCGTTCCCGCCGCCGAACCGCGCCAGTGCCTGACCTTCCGCACCAACCTCGATGAGATGGTCACCGCCGATCAGGACCACCCGATCCGCGTCACCATCGACCCCCGCACGCGGGAGCCGCGCCCCTACATCACCGTCCGCCCGGGGCTTGAGGCCCGCATCAACCGCGCCGTCTTCTACGAACTGGTGGCGCTGGCGGAGCAGGAGGAGGTGGATGGCCGCGCCAAGCTCGGCGTCTGGTCGCAGGGCGTGTTCTTCCCGATCGACGACGTGCCGGTGCTGGCCGTGGAGCCTCCGCCCGCCCGCCGCGGCCGTGGCGCCCCGGTTCGCAATGGGGCCCGCAACGGGGATCGCACTGCCGGGGTTCCGGCGGCCGAGTGACCTTGCTGCTACCCTTCCGCACGCTGCCTTCGCGTCAGGACATCGCCGCGCGGCTGTCCGACCCCGCCTTCCTGTCCCGCGCCGGTGCCACCGCCTTCGACGATTCGGAAGACCCGCCGGAGCGCCCCGGCGGCCCGGTGCCGGCCGCCGTGCTGGTGCCGATCATCTGGCATGAGACCGGCCCGGGCGTGTTGCTGACCCTGCGCTCCGCCCGGCTTTCGGCCCATGCCGGCCAGGTCGCCTTCCCGGGCGGTCGCATCGAGCCCGGCGAGACCGCGGAACAGGCGGCGCTGCGCGAAGCGGCGGAGGAGGTGGGGCTCGACCCGCGCCTGCCGGTGATCGCCGCCACTTTGCCCGATCACATGACCGGCACCGGCTACCGCGTGACGCCCGTTGTCGCCTTCCTGGACCCGCCGGTGGTGTTCACGCCCGATCCCTCCGAAGTGCAGACGGTGTTCGAATTGCCGCTGGCGCTGCTCTTCGACGCCACCGCGCCAACCCGCCGCCGCACCGAATGGCGCGGGCGGATGCGGGATTACTGGGTCTGGCCGCATGCGGAACATCTGGTCTGGGGCGCCACCGCCACCATCCTGGTGAACCTGTCCCGGGTGCTGCGCGGCTGATTCGGGTGGGTCCGCCGGGCATGATAATGCTCTAGGGAGAAGATCCTCCTCGTTTCAGGCCCTGCCCATGCTGGATTCCTTCTCCACCCCTCCCATCTCCGCCCCCCTGGGACTCGCTGCGCTCGAAGCGCGGCTGCGCCAGGACCTCGCCTGGCTGGAAATGCCCGCGAAGCCCTGGGTCCCGCCGCGGCGGCAGGATGGGCAGGAGGTAGCCGATGTCGTGATCATCGGCGCCGGCATGTGCGGCCTGGCCGTGGCCGCCGCGCTGCGCCTGCTCGGCATCGCGAATATCCGGGTGCTGGACCGCGCGCCCGCGGGCCAGGAGGGACCCTGGGTCACCTTCGCCCGGATGGAAACGCTGCGTTCCACCAAGACCCTCGCCGGCCCGGCGCTGGACCTGCCCGCGCTGACCTTCCGGGCCTGGTTCGAACACCAGCACGGCGCCGCCGCCTTCGAGGCGCTTGGCAAAATTCCGCGCGGCATGTGGATGGATTACCTGATCTGGTACCGCCAGGTGATGGGCATCGCGGTGGAGAACGGGGTCGCCGTCTCCGATATACGTCCGGCGGCCGGGGATCTGTTCGCGCTGGAGACCAGCGCCGGCCGCATCCTGGCGCGGCGCGTGGTGCTGGCGACAGGGCGGGATGGATTGGGCGGCCCCTGGCTGCCGGAGATCGCGCAAAATCTGCCCCCCGAACTGCGCGCCCATTCGCGGGACATGATCGATTTCGCCGCGCTGGCCGGCAGGCGGGTGGGCGTGGTCGGCGCCGGCGCCTCTGCCATGGACAATGCGGCGGCGGCGCTGGAGGCGGGTTGCGGGCGGCTCGACATGTTCGTGCGCCGGATGGAGCTTCCGCGGGTGAACAAATTCACCGGCATCGGCAGCCCCGGCGTGGTGCATGGTTTCGCGGGGCTGCCGGATGACTGGAAATGGCGCTTCCTCGACCTGGTGCTGAGCGCGCAGACCCCGCCGCCGCGCGATTCCACGCTGCGCGTCTCCCGCTTCCCGCACGCCCATCTGCATCTGGGCAGCCCGATCCGGGCGCTCTCGGCCCGGGATGGCGTGATCCGGCTGGAGACGCCGCAGGGTGCCTTCGAACTCGACTTCCTGATCTTCGGTACCGGCTTCCGCGTCGATGTGGCGGGGCGGCCGGAACTGGCGCATTTCGCGCCGCATATCCGCCTCTGGGGCGACCGCTTCCAGGCGGCGCGGCCAAATGAGGAACTGGCGACCTCGCCCGACCTCGACCCCGGCTTCGCCTTCCAGGAACGCCAGCCCGGCACCTGCCCGGCGCTGGCCCGGCTGCATTGCTTCAACTACCCGGCGACGCTGAGCCACGGGAAGCTCTCGGGCGATATCCCGGCCGTCAGCGCCGGCGCCAAGCGGCTGGCCCGCTTCATCGCCCGCGCCTTCTTCGTCGAGGACAAGGAACAGCACTTCATGAACCTGCAGGCCTATGAGACGCCCGAATTGCAGGGCGATGAATGGCCGGTGCGCGCAGAGCAGGACCGGGCATGAAGGTCGCCATCCTCGGCGCCGGCGCCATCGGCCCGGCCTCCGCCGCCCTTGCCGCCTCCCGCGCGCATGACGTCGCACTGTGGTCGCCCTCCGGCCAGGGCACTTCCGGCATGACCGACCATATCGAGGCGGAGGGCGCGCTGGTGGGCCGCTTCCCGCTGCGCGTCGCCGCCACGCTGGAGGCGGCGCTGGAGGGGGCGGAGGTCGCGCTGCTGGCGGTGCCAGCCTATGCCCATGCGGCGCTGCTGCCGCGCCTCGCTGCCGCCATCCCGCCCAATATGCCATTGCTGATCGCTCCCGCCGCCGCGCTGTCGCCCCTGGCCTTCGAGGCGCTGCGCGCGGCGCTCGGCCCGCGCGCCCCGGTGGGCGGGCTGGCCACCACCCCCACCACGGCGCGCCGCCTGGCGCCGGGGCGGGTGCGGATTCCCGCGATCCGCGCCGCCGTCGATGTCGCCGCCATTCCCGCCGCCGCGGCCCCGCAGATCGCGGCCTGTGCCACCGCGCTGTTCGGCCATGCCTGCCCGGTGGCGCCGGATGTGCTGCACCCCGCGCTGGCCAATGCCAACCCGATCATCCATGCGGTGCTGGCGCTGGCCAATGTCACCCGGATCGAGCGCGCCGAGGCCTGGCCGCAATATGAGCTGATGACCGAGGCCTCCGGCCGGCTGATGCAGGCCCTGCAGGCGGAGCGTGACGCGCTGGCCGATTCCTGCGGGCTGCAGGTGATGTCCCTGGCCGAATCGCTGCACCGGGCCAGCGGCGTGCCCCGCGCCCCGCTGCATGAGATGGGCCTGGCGATCGCCGCCAGCGGCCGCAGCGTGAACGGCCCGGCGCAGATGGAGACGCGCTATGTGACGGAGGATGTGCCCTTCGGCCTGTCCTTCTATCTGTGGCTCGCCGCTCGCCGCGGCGTGGCCATGCCGCAGACGGAGGCGGTGGTCACGGTGCTGGAGACGCTGTGGGCGCGCGACCTGCGGGACAATGCGCTGCTGTCCGCGCTGGCCGGGCTCGATCTCACCACCGCGCTGCGCGACGGCGTCGGCCGCTAGGGCTGCGCTTGCCCTGTTCGCGCCGTCGCGGCAGGCTTTCGTGGTTCCAGGAGATGCATGCCATGCCGGCCCCCCGCCCGACCCGCCGCCTGCTGCTCGCCAGCGCCCTGGCGCTGCCAGCCCTGGCGCTGCCCAGCGTGACCCGTCCCGCCGCCGCGCAGAATTGGGCGCCGGACCGGCCGGTGCGGCTGGTGGTGCCCTTCGCGCCGGGCGGCAGCCAGGACGTGCTCGGCCGCCTGTTTGCCCAGGCCGTCGGCGCCACGGTCGGGCAGAATGTGGTGGTGGAGAACCGCGGCGGCGCGGGCGGGCTGCTGGGGGCGGAGGCGGTGGCGCGCGCCGCGCCGGATGGCACGACGCTGCTGCTGGCCACCGCCGGGCAGCTTACCATCGCCAAGGCCATCGGCCGGCGCCTGCCCTATGACCCGATCGCCGATTTCGCGCCGATCCTGCACATCTCCGACAGCCCGGTGGCGCTGATCGCCGCGCCCAACCTGCCGGTGCAGGACCTCGCCGGGCTGCTGGAGATGGCACGCCGGGCGCCGCAGCCCCTGCCCTATGCCAGCACCGGCATCGGCACCAACACCCACCTGATCATGGAGGATCTGAAGGCGCGGGAGCGGCTGAACCTGGAGCATGTGCCCTATCGCGGCGCCGCCGCCGCCCTGAATGACCTGATGGCCGGGCGCATCGCCATGATGTTCGTCTCCGTCCCCTCCGTGCTCGGCTTTTCCGGCGGGCAGTTGCGGGTGGTGGGGGTGACGTCGCGGACCCGCTTCCCCGCGGTGGCGGAGGTGCCGACGCTGATCGAAGGCGGCGTGGCGGATTTCGAGGCCTCGATCTGGACCGGCCTGGTCGCCCCGGCCGGCACCCCGCCGGCGGCGGTGGAACGCTGGCGCGCGGAATTTACCGCGGCGCTGGACTCGGATCTGGTGAAGACCCGGCTGGCGGCACTCGGCGCGGTGCCGAATGGCGCGGGGGCCGAGGCATTCGGCGCGCTGCTGCAGGCGGATCTGGAGCGCTGGACCCGGGTGGCGGCGCCGCTGTCGATTTCGATGGACTGAGAATGGGTAATTAAGCGGCGGACCTCCGCACTGCCCGCGCGGCCGCGCCTGCGGTAAGGTGGCGGCATGGCCATTCTTCTGCTCCTGCTGCCGCTCCTCGCCTGGCTGCTCTGGCTCTGGCTTGGCCCACCGGGTTGGCGACCCTCCCGCGCGCAGCTTCTGGCTCTCGGCATTGTCGTGGTGATCGGCGCCGGGGCCGCGCTGTGGGTCCGGCTGAACCAGCAGGACATCACCGGCGGCATCTACACCCCGCCCAGCCTCGGCCCGGATGGGCGGGTGCTGCCCAGCCGGCTTGAACCGGCCCCGTGAACGGCCCCGTGAACGGCCCGGTGGGCGGCACGGTGGACGGCCCCGTGGATGGCCCGGTGGACGGCCGGGTGAACGACCCGCCGCAGGACCGCATCCCGCCGCCCGCCTTCCTGGCCGAGGCCGCGCCGGCCGCCGTGCTGGCCGCGCTGCCCGGGGCGCGGGCGGTGGGCGGCTGCGTGCGGGACGCCCTCGCGGGCCGCCCGGTGCATGATGTGGATGTGGCCGCGCCCCTGCCGCCGGACTCCATTTCTGAAAGGCTGCGCGCCGCCGGGCTGAAGGTGTTCGAGACCGGCCTCGCGCATGGCACCGTCACCGCCGTGCTGCGCCGCCAGCCGGTGGAGGTCACCGCGCTGCGCCGCGACCTGGTGACCGATGGCCGCCATGCGGAGGTCGCCTGGACCACCGATTGGCGGGAGGATGCGTCGCGGCGCGATTTTTCGTTCAACGCCATGTCGATGGATGCCGAGGGCAACCTCTGGGATTATTTCGACGGCCGCGCCGACCTCGCGGCTGGCCGGGTGCGTTTCGTGGGCGATGCGGCGACCCGGCTGGCGGAGGATTATCTGCGCGCGCTGCGCTTCTTCCGCTTCTGGGCGCGCTACGGGCAAGGGGCGCCGGACCCGGCCGCGCTGGCCGCGATTGCCGATGCGGTACCGGGATTCCGCGCCCGCATCGCGCCGGAGCGCATCTGGATGGAGCTGAAGCGGCTGCTGCCGGCGCCCGACCCCTCCGGCTCCCTGGCGCTGATGGCGGCGTGCGGGCTGCTGGATGCGGTGCTGCCGGAAGGCACGGTGCCGGAAAGGCTGCGGCGGATGATCCCGCTTGGCTTGCCCACGGACCCGCTGCTGCGCCTGGCGGTGCTGCTGGCGGAGGATGCGGAGTGCGGCGCGCTGGCCACCCGGCTGCGCCTGTCGGGTGAGGAACGGGCACGGCTGGCGCTGCTGCACCGGCCGCCCGACCCGCCCACGCCGGCCAGCGCCGCCGGCTTTCCGCTGCGCGCCTGGCGGGCACGGCTGCATGCCGCCACGCACCAGGTGGCGCCGGCGGAGCCGCTCTGGGTGGCCCAGGCGCGCCAGTGGGGGCAAGACGGGGGCGCCGATGGCTGGGATGCGCTGCGCCAGCTTGTGACGCCGGGCGATGCGGAGCCGGAATTCCCGCTGCTCGGCCGCGACCTGATGGCGCTGGGCCTGCCGCCCGGGCCTGGCCTCGGCAGCCTGCTCGGCACGCTGCGGACCTGGTGGCTGGCCGGGGATTGCCAGGCGGACCGGGATGCGCTGCTGGCCGAAGCCGCGCGGCGCCTCGGGAAGTCCGGCGGGGCCTGACGACCCCTCGCCCTCCGCCCATCCCTGCTCTACACGGCGCGGATGGCCCGCCCTGCCTTCGATGCTGCCTCCCTGCCGCTGATCCGCCGCCTGTGGCGCGAGCATGTGCGCCACCATCCGCGCGCCCTGGCGCTGGCCGCGATCTGCACGGTGGGGGTGGCGGCGACCACGGCACTGTACCCGCTGGTGATCCAGCGTGCCTTCAACCTGTTCGCCGCCGGCGAGGCCGGGGTGGTCTGGATCCTGCCGCCGCTGATCATCGCCGTCACGCTGGCCCGGGCGCTGACCATGTATGGCAAGGCGCTGGCCACCCAATCCGTGGTGCTCGGCGTGATCGCCGGGTTGCAGCGGCAGTTGTTCACCGCCCTGACCCGCGCCGACCTCGCCGCCGTCGCCCGCGACGCGCCGGCCCGCCACGCCGCCCGCTTCACCACCGATGCGGCGCTGATCCGGGAGGCCTTGTCGAAGTCGCTGAGCGGCATCGCGGATGTGCTGACCGTGCTCGGGCTGGTGGGCTCCATGCTGTGGATCGACTGGCAGATGGCGCTGCTGGCCTCGCTTCTGTACCCGATCGCCGCCGTGCCGATCCTCCGCATCGGCAAGCGCATCCGCCGTGCGTCTTCGGGCATGCAGGACCGGGTGGGCGAGACCTCGGCCCTGCTGGTCGAGAGCTTCGCCGCCGCCCGCGTGGTCCGCGCCTTCCGGCTGGAGGACGCCGAGGAAGCCCGAGCCGCCCAGGCGTTTGAGCGGCTGCGCGACAGCCAATTGGCCATCGCCCGGTCCCGCGCCCGGCTGGACCCAGTGCTGGAGGCGATGGGCGGCATCGCAGTGGCCGCCGTGCTCGGCTTCGTCGGCTGGCGGGTTTCGACCGGCCTCGGCACCATCGGCGATTTCACGGGATTCGTCGCGGCGCTGCTGATCGCCGCACAGCCGGCGCGCGCGCTGGGCAATCTGAACGCGGCGTTGCAGGAGGGCCTCGCCGGCCTGTCCCGCAGTTTTGCGAGTATCGACGAGGCGCCCAGCATCACCGACCGTCCCGGCGCCGGCCCGCTGCCGGCCGGCGAGGGCCGCGTGGCCTTCGAGGCGGTGGGCTTCGCCTATGATGGCGTGCCGGACGCCGCCCTGTCGGGCCTGTCCTTCGCCGCCGCGCCCGGCCGGACCGTGGCGCTGGTCGGCCCCTCCGGCGCCGGGAAATCCACCGCGCTGGCGCTGGTGCCGCGGCTGTATGAGGTGACGGCGGGGCGCATCGTGATCGATGGCGCGGATATCCGGGACGTGACGCTGACCAGCCTGCGCGATGCCATCGCCTATGTCGGCCAGGACGCCACGCTGTTCGACGACACGGCCTTCGCCAATATCGCCTGCGGCCGCCCTGGCGCCACGCCCGGACAGGTGGAGGATGCGGCCCGCGCGGCGGCGGCGCATGACTTCCTGGCGGCGCTACCGCAGGGCTATGCGACGCCGCTCGGCACCCAGGGGTCGCGGCTTTCCGGCGGCCAGCGCCAGCGCGTCTCGCTCGCCCGCGCCCTGCTGCGCAACCCGCGCGTGCTGCTGCTGGATGAGGCGACCAGCGCGCTGGATGCGGAGAATGAGGCGCTGGTACAACAGGCGCTGGCCCGGCTGCGGCAGGGCCGCACCACGCTGGTGATCGCGCATCGCCTGTCCACGGTGCGGGATGCCGATCTGATCGTGGTGATGGAGGGCGGGCGCGCCGTGGAACAGGGCAACCATGCGGAGCTGATGACGGCCGATGGCCTCTATGCCCGGCTGGTACGGACCCAGGCCTTCGCCGCTTGAGAAACTGCAAAGGATCGTTCGCGGCATGAGATCCAAGGCCGAAGCGGCGGCGCTGCCGGACCCGGATGCGCTACACCCGGTGCCGAACAAGCCGCGCATCGTCTTCCTGAAGCCGCTGCTGGCCACCATGCCCGGCATCACCAACTGCGCCGTCGGCGACTTCACCTATTACGACGACCCACTGCACGCGAAGGACTTCTTCCGGCGCAACGTGATCTACAATTTCCAGGCCAGCGGCGCGCGGCTGGAGATCGGCAAATTCTGCGCCCTGGCCACCGGCGTGCGCTTCATGATGCCGGATGCGATGCACGCGATGGCCGGCCCCAGCACCTATCCCTTCGGCATCATGGGCGGCGCCTTCGCCAGCGCGCTGCCGCTGGCGGACTACCCGTGGCGGGAATCCGGCGACACGGTGCTCGGCCATGACATCTGGTTGGGGATGGAGGCGCTGGTGATGCCCGGCGTGCGCATCGGCCATGGCGCGGTGATCGGCGCACGGGCGGTGGTGACGCGGGATGTGCCGGATTACGCCGTGGCCGCGGGCAACCCGGCGGTGGTGCGGCGGCGGCGCTTTGCCGAGGAAGACGCCGCGCGGCTGGTGGCGCTGGCCTGGTGGGACTGGCCGGCGGCGCGGATCGCGCGCGCCATTCCGGTGCTGGCCAAGGGCGGTGTCACGGCGCTGGAGGATTTTGCGGCGGCCGAGGCGTAGCCCGGCGCCGCTATTCCCGCCGCAGCACCCCATCCACCAGCCGGTCCGCCCAGGGGCGGCTCTGGAAGGCGGCGCGAAGCGCGGCCTCGTCATAATCCTGGCGCAGCCAGTCGAGGAACGGCTTCGGGCCGTGCTTGGCCTGGAAGGCGGCATAGTCACGGAAGAAGGCGTCCAGGATGCCGGTGCGGCTGGCCGAGACATGGCCGAAGCGCCAGTGCAGCTGATCCAGCGCCGCCTCCACCGGGCGGCCCTGCAGCAGCAGCCAGATGCCGGCGATCAGGCCGGTGCGGTCGGCACCGGATTTGCAGTGGATGAGCAGTGGCTCCGGCACCTCCGCCAGCAGATCCACCAGGCGCAGGATGCGGTCCTTATGCGGTGCGCCGCGGCTTTCGAAAGGTGCATCGGCATGGATCAGACCAAGCTCCCCGGCCCGTGCCCGTGCCAGCGCATCGCTGCCGCAATCCTGGCGGTGGCCGCGCAGGTTGATGACGGCGCGCAGGCCGAAGCGGCGCTTGGCGGCATCCAGCTGCCAGGGCAGCGGGTGGTTCGACCGGTACAGCCGCCCGGCCTCCACCACCCCCCAATTGCGCCAGGGAATGCGCAACGCGGCGTGGTCCACCAGCAGGCTGTTGATCCAGGCGGCGCGGCGCCCGGCAGAGGAGAATAGGTTCACCGCCCCGATATGGCCGCTGCGCGCCCCGAAGGCCAGACGCCAAGCTGGATCGCGTCCGAACCGTAATGCCCTATTGCGGCGCGGTCGCCCGGTTCCAGTAGGCCCGCAGCCCCCACCAGACGGCCAGCACGGCCAGCACCAGGCCCACCAGCAGCAGCGTATCGCCCCGGTCATCCAGCACCGTCGCCAGATACCCGGCAAGGGTGCCGGGCAGCAGCAGGATGGGCGCCCAGATCAGCGCGGAGGTGACATTGGCCACCTGGAAGCGCCATTCCCGCATGCGAGACACGCCGGCGATGATCGGCGCGACGGCCCGCAAGGGGCTGATGAAGCGGGAGACGAAGACCGCCCAGATGCCCCATTTGCGGAAGGCCAGCACGCCGCGCCCATACATGCGCCGGTGCCGGCGCGGCAGATGGGTCCGCACGAAGCCGGGACCCAGCCAGCGGGAAAGCCAGAAGCCCAGCGCATCCCCCACCACCGCGCCCAGGATAGTGGCCAGCAGCACCGGCCAGGCCGGCACCACCCCGGTGCCGATCAGCAGCCCGAGCCCCAGCAACAGGGCGGAGCCGGGCAGGAAGATGCCGATCAGCGGCAGGGATTCGATGAAGGCGATGCCGAAGGCGATCAGCGGCGCCCAGGCCGCATGGGCCTCGGCCCATGCGATCACCGATGCCGTGAAGGCTTCCATCTACCGGTTCAGGCCCCCGCCGGCGGGTTGTTGGCCGCCGACCGCCGCAGCGCCGCGGCAACGTTGCGGCCGCGGATGGTGGCATAGATCGCGAACAACAGCAGCACCGCGGTGACGCTCAGGAAGCCGGCGCTGATCGGCCGCTCCCAGAACACGGCGAGGTCGCCGCGCGACAGCAGCATGGCGCGCCGCAGGTGTTCCTCCATCAGCGGGCCGAGGATGAAGCCCAGCAGCAAGGGTGCCGGCTCGAACTTCAGCTTGATCATGATGTAGCCGAGGACGCCGAAGAACATCACCACCAGCACGTCGAAATGGCTGTTGTTGATGCTGAACACGCCGATGCAGATGAACAGCAGGATGGCCGGGTACAGGATGGAATAGGGAATCCGCAGCATCGCCACCCACAGGCCGATCAGCGGGATGTTCAGCACCAGCAGCATGATGTTGCCGAGCCAGAAGCTGGCGATCAGGCCCCAGAACAGTTCCGGGTATTCCGTCATCAGCCGCGGACCGGGCTGGATGCCCTGGATGATCAGCGCGCCGAGCATCAGCGCCATCACCGAGTCACCCGGGATGCCGAGGGTCAGCGTGGGGATGAAGGCGGTCTGGGCGGCGGCGTTGTTGGCCGATTCCGGTGCGGCGATGCCCTCGATCGCGCCCTTGCCGAAGCGGGACGGATCCTTCGCGACCTTCTTCTCCACCGCGTAGGACATGAAGGAGGCGATGGTGCCACCCGCGCCCGGCAGCGCGCCGAAGAAGCTGCCGACGCCGGTGCCACGCAGCATCGGCTTCCACGAGGCCTTCCAATCGGCCTTGGTCGGCATCATCGACCGCATGGTGATCTTCTGAGAGGTGACTTCCCGGTTGGTGACCCGGCCGATGGAGCCGATCACCTCCGCCACGCCGAAGATGCCCATGGCGATCGCCACCAGGCTGACGCCATCCGACAGATAGGGGATGTCGAAGGTGAAGCGCTGCTGGCCGGTCTGCACATCGGTGCCGACCATGCCGAGGCACAGGCCGAACAGCACCATGGCGATGCCCTTGGCCGGCGAGCCCTGCGTCAGCGTCGCCGCCGCGACGAGGCCCAGCAGCATCATGGCGAAGTAGTCAGCCGGTCCGAAGGACAGCGCGACTTCCGCCAGGCCCGGCGCGAACAGCGTCAGGATGACGATGCCGAGGCTGGCGCCGACGAAGGAGGCGATGGTGGTCATGAACAGCGCCACACCGGCGCGTCCCTGCTTCGCCATCGGGTAGCCATCCAGACAGGCCACCGCGGCTGATGGTGTTCCTGGTAAGTTCAGCAGGATCGAGGCGGTGGAGCCACCATAGGAGGCGCCATAGTAGATGCCCGCCAGCATGATGATCGCGGTGGTCGCCGGCACATGGAAGGTCAGCGGCAGCAGCATCGAGATGGTGGCCAGCGACCCGATGCCCGGCAGCACCCCGATGAAGGTGCCGAGGAAGACGCCGAGGAAGCAGTAGAACAGGTTTTCCGGGGACAGGGCGACGAGGAACCCCATCCCGAGCATGCCAAGGGTGTCCATGCTCAGTAGCTCCCCCAGCGGAAGGCGGGCACGGGAATGCCCAGGCCCTTCGAGAAGACGGTGACGGCCATGATGGCAAGCGCCACGGCCAGGATAAAGGTTCGGACCGGCCTCAGTTCACGCTCCGCCAGGGCGGAGATGCAGACCACCGCGAAGGTCGCCGGCACCAGGCCGTACGGCTCGACGACAAGGGCGAAGCCCAGCCCGCCGCCGATGATGCAGATCAGCGGCCGGATGGCGGGAACTGGCAAATCGCCTGGGCGAAACCAGGCCGGAATCATGATCAGCAAACCGAAAATGGCCATCAATACCCCGAGGCCGGCCGGGAAGGCCCCAGGACCCATGCGGCGCATCTCACCCAGATTGTAATAGGTCTGCGCGTGCCAGAGGAACCACACGCCGAAGACCAGGAGCAGCAGCCCCCCGATGATGTCAGTCCAGTCGCGCCGATACATTCCAGTCCTCACGCATTGCTTGCCCGTAGGGGGGCTACTCCCAGGGGATAACGTCCCTGCCACATGGGCCACGCATTGCAAAGTGGAAAGTGTGAAGGTTGTCCAGCGACCGGTCATGTCGGCTTCGCAGCCCTGGCCGCATCGGACATAAAAAAGGCGCGCTGCCGATCGGCAGCGCGCCCGGCCGCAAGGCCGCTGGAACCAAAGCTATTCCAGGCGTGCGCCCGAAAGCTGCACCACCTCGCGCCACATCGGCCGCTCGCGCGCCGCACGGGCGGCGGCTTCCTCGGGCGTGCCGTACAGGGCGCGGGCGCCGGTACGCAGGAAGCGCTCCTGCATCGCAGGCGTCTCGGACACTTCCTTGATCGCCGCGGCCGCGCGCTGCGTGATGGCGGCCGGCACACCGGCCGGGAAGGCCATGGCGCACCAGGAGGTGACGACGAAATCCGGCACCCCAGCTTCCGCCATGGTCGGCACATCCGGCAGGGTCGGCCAACGTTCCGCGCTGGTCACCGCCAGCGCCCGCATCTGGCCGCCGGCGATGGTCGGGACGTAGGAGGCCAGGTTGTCCAGTGCGAAGTCGATATCGCCGCCCAGCAGCGCCGGAATGGTCTGCGCCGCGCCGCGGAACGGCACATGCACGGCGTTGATTCCCAGGCGGCTGGTGAACATGGCGCCCGAGAGATGCGGCGTGGTGCCGACCCCCGGCGAGCCATAATTCACCCCGCCCTGCTTCGCCTTGGCCCAGGTCACGAAGTCCCGCAGGTTGGTTGCGGGAATATGCGCCGCGGGCACCGCCAGCACATTGGGCAGTTCCCAATGCATGGAGATCGGCTGGATGTCCTTCTCCGGGTCATAGGGCAGGCGGGCATACAGATACTGGTTGATCGACCAGCCGCCCACCGTCACCGGGCCCATGGTGTGGCCATCCGGGTTGCTCTTGGCGATGGCGTCGTGGCCGATATTGCCGCCGGCGCCAGGCCGGTTCTCCACCACGAAGGGCTGGCCGAGCTTCTGGGACAGCTGCTCCGACAGCAGCCGCGCGAGCACGTCGGTGGACCCGCCCGGGGGCCACGGCACGATCACGCGAACCGGCCGGCTCGGCCACTGCACCTGCGCCAGAGCGGGGCTTGCGAGCGGCAGCAGGGTGGCGGCGAAGGGCGCGCCGAGCGTCGTGCCCAGAAGGGCGCGGCGGCTGATGGTCATTATTGGTGTCTCCTGGACGTGGTAGGCGAGGCGCAGGATACCGGCAGCTTGCCGCCGCCGCTACCACTCACCCGTCGCGGCGCGCCTGGTTGTTCCGCGTGGCCTGCGAAATGCTGCCGATGGCGCGCGGGTCCGGACCCGGATGCGCTTGCGTATGGCTGGTGTCGCGCATGCCATTGCCGGCCGTGCGGCCGGGCTGCGGGTGATGCGGGCGCGCCGCGCGGCGGCGTTCCAGCGCCTGGCGCAGGCCCTGCGCGGCGCGGGTCTGCTTGCGGGCATCCTCGGCCCGCGCGAACTGGGCATTCACCCGGCGCAGCGCGGCGGCGAAGACCTGCTTCTTCTCAGAAAGCCGCTCGGCCGCATTCGCCGCGCCGCGCGCTTCGCCCTTGCCGCGGCGGGCGCGCTGGGCTTCCCGCACCAGGTCGCGGGCGCGGCGCTGCTGGGCACGAATCCGCTCCGCCAGGGCCCGCAGGTCATCGGCCGAAAGCTGGCCCAGCTCCGGATGATGGCTCGGTGCCACCATCGTCGCCTCCTCATGCGACAGAAGGCGCTGTTCTTCCCTGCGAGTCATGGCCATGCGAGTCGATCCTCCATTTGGATGTAAATTTGGTAACGTACGCGGCCGCATCAAGGTTGCCGGCGCGTAATCCGGTAACTTGGCGTTTGTTAGCCTGTCCCGGTCCTTGCTTGGCGGCGCGCTGCACAACCTGTCCCGCAGCACCCGGAACACCGGGATACCACCGTCCACATCCACCTGGCGGGGACGCGCCGTTCACAGTGAGCTCGACCATCGGAGCCTCCTGGAGCGGGCCTTCCTGCGGCCCCTCTGGTACCCAGATTGCCGACACGCCAGGCGTGCTGTCGAGCAACTCTTTGCAGCCAGAGGAGGCGCGCCGGGGCCAGGCCTTCAGGGCCAACCCGTCTCCGGCGGCAGCGACATCAGAATGGCCTCGACATTGCCGCCGGTCTTCAGCCCGAAGATGGTGCCGCGGTCATACAGCAGGTTGAATTCCACATAGCGGCCGCGGCGCATCAGCTGGTGGGCGCGCTCGGCCTCGGTCCAGGGCTCATGCATGCGGTGGCGGACGATACCGGGATAGGCCTCCAGGAACGCCAGGCCGACATCCTTGGTGAAGGCGAAATCCGCCTCCACGCCATGGCCCGGCGTGCGGTCGCCCAGCCAATCGTAGAAGATGCCGCCGAGGCCGCGCGGTTCGTTCCGGTGCGGCAGGAAGAAGTACTCGTCGCACCACTGCTTGAAGCGCGGGTAGTAGGTCGGGTCGTGGCGGTCGCAGGCCGCCTTGTAGGCGGCGTGGAAGTGGGCGGCGTCCTCGATGCTGTGGGGCGCCGCATGGTCCATCGGCGTGATGTCGCCGCCGCCGCCGAACCAGGCCTTGGTGGTCAGGATGAAGCGGGTGTTCATGTGCACCGCCGGCACGCGCGGGCTGCGCTGGTGCGCCACCAGGCTGATGCCGGTGGCGAGGAAGCGCGGGTCTTCCTCCGCCCCCGGGATCTGCTTGCGGAAGTCAGGGGAGAATTCGCCGAAGACGGTGGAGACGTTGACCCCCACCTTCTCGAACACCCGTCCCTTCATCACCGCCATGGTGCCGCCGCCGCCTTCCGGGCGGGTCCAGGGCGTGCGGACGAAGCGGCCCGCGGGCAGGCCGGCATGCGGGCCGGAGGCCAGTTCATCCTCGATCGCCTCGAACGCCGCGCAGATCCGGTCCCGCAGGCTTTCGAACCAGGCGCGGGCAGGCTCGACCATCGGATGGCTGGGGGGCTGGGCGGGCGTTTCAGGCATGGCAGGACTTTCCTCGGATGGACGCCCCCTGGCGGGGCGCGCGCCGGCGCAAGATTGGCAGGGGCTTAACCGGATGGCGACCCTTCCGGGCCCAGGATGCTCCCCGGCGGGCTGCGCCCAAGAATTCAGGCACGACAGCGGATGGACACCGCCACAACCCACCCTTTATATGCGGCGCAGCGTCAATTCCGGCAGTGGAGGTCCCCGGCACCCATCGCGCAAGCGAGGAGCCACCCGACAGCCCGGTTTGGTGCGGATGTTTCGCGGCGATGCGGGTCGCCCGGCGGGTCCCCAGGATGGACCGGCATGGTGCCCTGGACAGCGGGTCAGGCCGGTCGGGGTCCAGCCGGTCGGCAGGCCCCGCAGGCGGCAGGCGGAGAAGGACGACGAGATGGCCGAAACAATGGTGCCCCCAGGGGTGACCTCTGGTGGGCCCGCCGGGGCACCACATGGCGCGCCCCACGGTTCGCATGGCGGCGCCGCGGAAGGCGAGACGCGGCGCGATTTCCTGACGCTGACGACAGCCGCCTTCGCAGCGGTTGGCGTGGGCGCGGTGGTGTGGCCGTTCATCAGCTCGATGAACCCGGCGCGGGACGTGCTGGCGCTGGCCTCCACGGAAGTCGACCTGTCGCCGATCGCGGTCGGCCAGGCGGTCACCGTGGTTTGGCGCGGCAAGCCGGTCTTCGTGCGCCACCGCACGGCGGAGGACATCCAGGCCGCGCGCGCCACGCCGCTTTCGGAACTGAAGGACCCTGCGCCGGACCAGTCCCGGGTGCAGCGGGATCAGTGGCTGGTGGTGGTCGGCGTCTGCACCCATCTCGGTTGCGTCCCGCTCGGGCAGCGGCCGACGGATGCGAAGGGCAATTTCGATGGCTGGTTCTGCCCCTGCCATGGCAGCCACTACGATACCTCGGGACGAATTCGCATCGGTCCCGCGCCGCTGAACCTTCCGGTTCCGGACTACACCTTTACATCTGACACGCAAATCCGGATCGGCTGAAGGCGCCTGGGCGCGGTATCCTCCGCGCCCGCCCTTCGGCATCCACTGGGGAGCCAGGCAAGATGGCCATCGGCCTTCACGACAGCACCATCCAGAACCCCGTGCTTCGCTGGGTCGACCAGCGCCTGCCGGTGTTCACCATGATGCAGAAGGAATACGGGACGTTCCCGACGCCCCGGAACTTCAACTACTTCTGGAATTTCGGCGCCCTCGCCATGGTCACGCTGATGATCATGATCGCGACCGGCGTGTTCCTTTCCATGAACTACACGCCGCACACCGCCCACGCCTTCGACAGCGTCGAGCGCATCATGCGCGACGTGAACTATGGCTGGCTGATCCGCTACGTGCACATGAACGGCGCCTCGATGTTCTTCATCGTGGTGTTCATCCATATCTGGCGCGGCATGTACTACGGGTCCTACAAGGCACCGCGGGAGCTGCTGTGGATCCTGGGCGTTGTCATCTTCCTGCTGATGATGGCCACCGCCTTCATGGGCTACGTGCTGCCCTGGGGCCAGATGTCCTTCTGGGGCGCCACCGTGATCACCAACCTGTTCTCCGCCATCCCGCTGGTGGGTGAGAGCATCGTGATCTGGCTGTGGGGCGGCTTCTCGGTGGACAACCCGACGCTGAACCGCTTCTTCAGCCTGCACTACCTGCTGCCCTTCATGATCGCCGGCGTGGTGTTCCTGCATGTGGCGGCGCTGCACATCACCGGCTCCAACAACCCGCTGGGCATCGACCCGAAGGGCCCGCAGGATACCCTGCCCTTCCACCCGTACTACACGGCGAAGGACAGCGTCGGCCTGGTGGTGTACTTCATCGTCTTCGCCTTCCTGGTGTTCTTCATGCCGAACTACCTCGGCCATGCGGACAACTACATCCCGGCGAACCCGCTGGTGACGCCCGCGCACATCGTCCCGGAATGGTACTTCCTGCCCTTCTACGCGATCCTGCGCGCGGTGCCGGACAAGCTGGGCGGCGTGCTGCTGATGTTCGGCTCCATCGCCGTGCTGTTCGTGCTGCCCTGGCTGGATACCTCCCCGGTGCGCTCCATGCGGTTCCGCCCGGTGGCGAAGTGGTCGCTGTATCTGTGGCTGGTGTCCTTCTTCGTGCTGATGTGGGCCGGCGCCAAGCCGGCGGATGAGCCGTATGTGACCATCTCCCGCATCGCGACGGCCTACTACTTCGCCTACTTCCTGGTCATCCTGCCCCTGCTTGGCCGCCTCGAACGGCCGTTGTCGCTGCCCGAGAGCATCGCCATGCCTGTCCTCCGCGGTGGCGGACCGGTCCTGGCGGGCGCCGCGGCGAAGCCGATGGAGAAAGCCTGATGCGTGACGTCAAGCGGGGCTTCCGCAACCTGATCGGCGCCCTGGTACTGGGCGCCGCCACGACCCTCGGCGCGACCCTGCCCACCCCGGCCCAGGCGGCCGGGGAAGCCATCCCGCTGCCGAATGCCGGCTTCAGCTTCGCCGGCTTCTTCGGCACCTTCGACCGCGGCGCCGCCCAGCGCGGCCTGCAGGTGTACAAGGAAGTCTGCGCCGCCTGCCACGGCATGTACCACCTGTCCTACCGCAACCTGACCGAGATCGGGCTGAGCGAGGACCAGGTCCGCGCCATCGCGGCATCGGTGGAAGTGCGGGACGGCCCGAACGACATGGGCGAGATGTTCGACCGCCCGGCCCGCCTGTCCGACCGCTTCCGCCGCCCCTTCGCCAATGAACTGGCGGCGCGTGCGGCGAACAACGGCGCCTATCCGCCGGACCTGTCGACCATCACCAAGGCGCGCGCCAACGGCGCCAACTACCTGCATGCGCTGCTGACCGGCTATGTCGACCCGCCGCCCGGCTTCGCGTTGGCGGATGGCATGCACTACAACGCCTACTTCCCCGGCCACCAGATCGCCATGCCCAACGTCCTGAACCCGGACCAGGTGGAATACGCCGATGGCACCGCGGCGACGGTGGACCAGATGGCCCGCGACGTGACCACCTTCCTCGCCTGGGCGGCGGAGCCGGAGACGGAGCAGCGCCGCGCCATGGGCATCAAGATGATGCTGTTCCTGATCGTCCTCGGCGGCCTGACCTACGCCGTGAAGCGGAAGGTCTGGGCCGACGTGAAGCACTGAAGCCAGCCTCCCGGCCGGTTTGCACAAGGGCCGCTCCCGCAGGGGGGCGGCCCTTTTCGCTGTTTGCGGCAGCGCTTCAAGCCGCGCGCATCCCATTGTAGAAGCCCCGCGCACCGAGGAGCCTTCCCCATGTCCGAACCTCTCGCCGAAACCGTCACCCCCGTCATCGGCCTGATCGGCGGCTCCGGCCTGTATGACATTCCGGGCCTCGAGGGCCGCGAATGGAAGCGCGTCGCCAGCCCCTGGGGTGAGCCTTCCGACGCGATCCTGCATGGCACGCTGGCCGGCGTGCCGGTGCGCTTCCTGCCGCGCCATGGCCGCGGCCACCCGACGCCGCCCTCCCGTCTGAACTACCGCGCCAATATCGATGCGATGAAGCGCGCCGGCTGCACCGAGATCATCTCCCTCTCGGCCGTGGGTTCGTTGAAGGAGGAGCTGCCGCCGGGGCATTTCGTCATCGTCGACCAGTTCATCGACCGCACCTTCGCGCGGGAGAAATCCTTCTTCGAGACCGGCTGCGTCGGCCATGTCTCCGTCGCCCACCCGGTCTGCCCGCGGCTCGGCGATGCGCTGCAGGCCTCGGCGGAAAAGCTTGGCCTGCCGGTGACCCGCGGCGGCACCTACATGGTCATGGAAGGCCCGCAATTCTCCACCAAGGCGGAAAGCCTGCTGTACCGGAGCTGGGGCTGCTCCGTGATCGGCATGACCAACATGCCGGAGGCCAAATTGGCGCGGGAGGCCGAGCTTTGCTACGCGACCGTTGCCATGGTGACGGATTTCGACTGCTGGCACCCGGACCATGAGGCGGTGACGGTGGACCAGGTGGTGAAGGTGCTGTTCGGCAACGCCGACAAGGCGCGCGGCCTGGTTGCCGATGTGGTGCCGCGCCTCGGCGCGCCGCGCGGCCCCTGCCCCGCCGGCTGCGACCGGGCGCTGGAACATGCGCTGATCACGGCACCCGAGATGCGCGACCCCGCCCTGCTGGCGAAGCTGGATGCGGTGGCCGGGCGGGTGCTGCGGGGCTGAGGGCGCCCGCAGGACACTGGCCACCTACATGTCGGAATCCAGCAGGCTGGAATGCACCCAGCCGGCCGGTGCCCCCGCATCGCCGATCTGCACCCAGCCGCCGGGCGCATGGCCATGCACGGTAAAGGCCCGGCCACGTTCGGCGACCCACAGGATCTCCGACTGGCCGCTCGGCGCCGCGCGCACCCGCACGGGGCTGAGCACGGTGACACTGCCGCCGGCCCCGCCCGGATCGGCCGTGGTGGCAGTGGCCTGGGCCGGGACCGGGGACGGGACCGGGACCGGAACCTGGCCCGGGACCGGGGCGAGATCCTCGGCCGCGCTGCGGGCCGGTGGGGTTGTCACGTGGACGGCCAGGGATCCGGCGGCCGACGCCGTCGCGGCGGATGGAACGGCCTGGCAGTAGCGCTGCCTCGGCAGGCCCGGCGCGCCGCCGCGCCAGAGGCCGGGGCCATCCTCCATCACCACCATGCTGCGTGAACTGCGGGCCAGGTCCCGCTCCGGCTGCCGCCCGCCCGCCCCGGGCAGGATGCCGAGCGCCGGGATCACCCGCGCCACCACATCCGGCCCGGACGGCCCGCCCATCCGGGCGCAGACCGCGAAGGCGCCAGGCTCCTCCAGCGGATAGGTCTGGATGGCGGTCAGCGTCTCGCCACCCTGGCCGCCCAGATGCGCGCGCAATGCGGCGATCGCGGCCTCCTCCGGCGTGCGGCTCGCCTGGCCGGGCTGCGCCACTTCCGGCGTCACGGCGGGGCCGCTGCCCCATTCCAGGGAAATCGCGGCTATGGCGCCGGCCGACAGCAGGGCGACGGCGAGAATGGGTGGAATGGCCTTGTGCATGCTGGCTGGGCCGCTTCCTGGCTGGTGCTGCTGCCAAAGACGCACCGTTACGCCAAAGGTTCCGTGCGAAGCCCGCGCGGTTGCCGCATCGGAAGCCGGCGCGTAGGTTCGGCGGCCTCACCGCACGGCGTATCGCTCCATGTCCCGCGCGACACCTTCCACGCGGCAGAGGCCGGCAACGGGCTGATGCCGGCCCGACTGCTGCCTCCGATGGCCCCCGCGATCCTGTTCGCCCACCGCCTGGTGGCGCGTCAGCGCAGCGAGGATGGGGACCGCAACCTGGCACTGGCGCTGGCCTTCATCGCCGGTGCCATCAATGCCGGCGGCTTCTTCGCCGTCGGGCACTACACCTCGCACATGTCGGGCATCGTCTCCGCCATCGCGGATTTCGCCGCGCTTGGCGCCTGGGTGCTGGTGGGCGCCGGGCTGGTCGCGCTGTTCAGCTTCACGGCCGGCGCCGCAAGCTCCGCCTGGCTGATCAACTGGGGCCGGCGAAACGACAGGCGGCGGCAATACGCCCTGCCCCTGCTGCTGGAAGGGGTGGTTCTCGCGGGGTTGGGTGTGGCGGGCATGGTGGTGGGGGCAAGCCCCTATGCGGCGGCGGTCGGGGTGCCGGTGCTGTGCTTCATCATGGGGTTGCAGAACGCCACCATCACCAAGGTCTCCGGCGCCCGGCTGCGGACCACGCATGTGACCGGCATCGTCACGGATATCGGCATCGAACTCGGCAAGCTGGCCTATTGGAACCGGGCCTTGGAAAACCGGGGCGATGCGCCGCGCGTCAGGGCGGACCGTGCCAAGCTGCGGCTGCTGTCGGCGATGCTCGGCGCCTTCATCGGCGGCGGTGTGCTGGGCGCGCTGGGATTCAGCCATGTCGGCGCCGCGGCCGCGCTGCCGCTGGCGCTGCTGCTCGGCCTGCTTGGCACCGCGCCGGCCGCCGCCGCGGCGGTGCTGCGGCGGCGCGCGCCGTGACCGGCCGCAGGCTGCGGCCATCGGCGATGGCCGAGGCCGCGGATGCGGCCCCGACGGATCAGTCCTTCACTTCCTCCAGCCGCACGGCCAGATCGCCGGCCTGGGCCGCGCCCTCCCGCTTGCGGCGGCGCAGCACGACCGGGACGATGAGGACGATCAGCGCCAGCAGCAGGATCACCCAGAAGGGATAGGCCGGCTGCGCGCCATTCGGGCTCCAGATCGGGATCATGACCAGCAAGCCCAGGCAGATGCCGGAGGTGATGTAGTAGCCGAGCATGGCGTCAGCCCCCCAGATGCTTGGCGAAGAAGGCGAGCGTCCGGGCCTGCGCCACATCGGCATCGGCCGGCTTGTAGGACCCGCGCTCCTCGCAGCCGAAGCCGTGGCCGGCGCCCTTGTAGACGAAGATCTCGACGCCCGGCTGCGCCTGGCGGATCAGATCGACATCGGTCATCGGGATGGAGGCATCGACCTCGCCGAAATGCAGTTGCACGGGGCAGGACGGGGTTTCGGTGCGGGTGCCGGCGATGCCGCCGCCATACCAGCCGCAGGCCGCCTTGAAACTGGTGCTGCGGGTCGCGCCCCACCAGGCGATGGTGCCGCCCCAGCAATAGCCGACGATGCCGCGCGCGGCGCTGCCCGGCAGCGCGGCGGCGGCGGCCTCGATATCCAGCATCGTGCCCTTCTCATCCACCTTGGCACGCAGGTCGCGGCCACGGGCCACATCCTCCGCCGCGTAGCCCAGCTCGACGCCGCGCTCGACGCGGTCGAACAGGGCCGGGCAGATCACCGCGTAGCCCTGGGCTGCGAAGGCATCGCAGACATGGCGCATGTGGCGGTTCACGCCGAAAATCTCCTGCACCACCACCAGGGCGCGCTTGGCGTCCGGCGGGCCGGCGCGGTAGGCGTTCAGGCGGTGGCCATCGGCGGCATTCAGCTCGATCTGCATGACGTTTCCCGCGCAGGTTTCGCGCGTTAGTGTTCCCGTATGGGCAAGCTCGTCAACCTCAACCATGCGCGCAAGGCGCAGGCGAAGCGGCAGGCGGAGGCCGAGGCCGCCGCCAACCGCGTGAAGCACGGCCGCACCAGGGCGGAGAAGCTGGCGGACCGTGCGGCGGAGGCAAGGCGCGCGGCGCTGCTGGATGGCGCGAAGCGGGAATCCGCGGAAGACTGAGCCGATGCAGAACCCTGATTTCGACCCGGCCGAACATGGCTGGCACATCGTCACCCCCTCCGGCCTGCCGGAGACCGCCAACCCGCTATGGCAGCGCGGCGCCGAATACGGCTTCCAGGCCCGGGCGGACCACGCCAATGGCCGCGGCGTGATCCATGGCGGAATTCTCGCCACCTTCATGGACCACAGCCTGGGGCTGATGGTCCGCGCCGCGACCGGGGGCGGTATGAACCTGGCCACCATCCAGCTCGACCTGCACTACCTGGCCGCCGCCATGCCGGGGATGTTCCTGGTGGGCGCGGGCGAGATCACAAGGCAGACCCGCAGCGTAGTCTTCGTGCGCGGCACGCTGCGGGCGGGGGATACCACCGTGATCGCGGCCACCGGCATCTGGAAGCTGCTCGCCCCGCGGTGACGTGGCGCGCCCGTCCGGGCTAAGAAGCGCCAGCGACAGACGGAGACGACATATGAAAATTACCTGGTTCGGGCATTCGGCCTATCGCCTGGAATTCGGCAATTCGGTCGTGCTGATCGACCCCTTCCTGACCGGCAACCCGGTGTTCAAGGGCGATGTCGAGGCGGCGAGCGCGGGCGCCACCCACATCCTGCTGACGCATGGCCATAGCGACCATGTCGGCGACACCATGGCGATCCATCAGCGCACCGGCGCCAAGGTCGTGGCGAATTTCGAAATCTGCATGTGGCTCGCCCGCCAGGGGCTGAAGGCCATGGACCCGATGAACACCGGCGGCACCACGCAGCAGGATGATTTTTCGGTCACCCTGACCATCGCCTTCCATTCCTCCGCCGTGATGGACGAGAACGGCATCACCCAGGATCTCGGCCTGCCGGGCGGGCTGGTGATCACGCCGAAGGCGAAGGGCGAGCCGGTGGTCTACCACATGGGCGATACCGAGGTTTTCGGCGACATGGCGCTGATCGGGGAGTTGCACAGCCCGACGGTGGCGATGGTGCCGGTGGGCGACCGCTTCACCATGGATGGCAAGCGCGGCGCACTGGCGGTCAAGCGCTTCCTGCCGACCGTCACCACCGCCATCCCGTGCCATTTCGGCACCTTCCCGATGATCGCCCCCGATGCCTCCGCCTTCGAGCGGGAGATGGCGGGCGCCAAGGCGAAGGTCCTGGTGCCGGAGATCGGCGTGGCGTTTACGCTGTAGGGACCACCGCCATCACCTCCTCCGCCACGGCGAGGGAGGCGGTGAGGCCGGGGCTTTCGATGCCGAACAGGTTGACCAGCCCCGGCACGCCATGGGTCGCCGGGCCCTGGATGACGAAATCCTGCCCCGGCGCGCCCTTCGGCACGGTCTTCGGCCGGATGCCGGAATAGCCGGGCGCCAGCGCGCCATCCGGCAGGCCGGGCCACCAGCGGCGGATGCTGTCGTAGAACAGCTCCCCCCGCCGCGGGTCCACATTGTAGTCGATGCGGTCGATCCATTCGACATCCGGCCCGAAGCGCGCCTGGCCGCCGAGATCTATGGTCAGGTGCGTGCCCAAGCCCCCCGGTACCGGCACCGGGTAGATCAGCCGGCTGAACGGGGATTTCGTGGTCAGGCTGAAGTAGTTGCCCTTGGCGTAGAAGGCGCCGGGGATGTGCGCTTCCGGCACCCCCTCGATCCGTCGCGCCAGGCCCGGCGCATGCAGGCCGGCCGAGTTCACCAGCAGGTTGCAGGACAGCGCCATCGGCTCCGCCCCACCCACCTGCAGCTCGATCTGCCGGCCGGCGACGCGGCCCTGCAGCACCGGGGCGTGAAAGGCGAACATGGCGCCGGCATCCTCGGCATCGCCCTGCAGGGCCAGCATATAGGCGTGGCTGTCGATGATGCCGGTGGAGGGCGAGACCAGCGCGGCGGTGCAGGACAGATGCGGCTCGATCGCCCGCGCCTCGGCGCCCGAGATGAAGCGCAGGTCGTCCACCCCATTGGCGGCGGCGCGCTGGCGGATGCCCTCAAGCTGCTCGGCTTCCGCGTCACTGGTCGCGACGATCAGCTTGCCGCAGCGGCGATGCGGCACGCCGTGGCTCTCGCAGTAGTCGTACAGCTTCCATTTGCCGGCGACGCAGGTCTTCGCCATCAGGCTGCCGGCCTTGTAGTAGATGCCGGCGTGGATCACCTCCGAATTGCGGGAGGAGGTCTCGGTGCCGATGCCCTCCGCCGCATCCAGCACCAGCACCTCCCGCCCCGCCTGGGCCAGCGCCCGGGCCACGGCGAGGCCGACGACGCCCGCCCCCACCACCACGCAATCCACCTGGTCCATTGGCGTCCCCAACCTGTTGAGCGATGGGTATGGCAAAACGCGGCCTTCGGGGAGGGGGTAGGCGGCCAACAGCAGTCCGAACGCCCGATCCGGGCCGGCGGTGCCTATCGGCCCCCATCCGCCCGGGCTTCCGGCACCGCGGCATCCTCCCGCGCATGGGCAAGCCCCGCGAGCAGGCGCCGCCCCGTCTCCTGCACATGGGACAGGCTGAGGGCGGCCATGCGGGACGCGTCGCCGGCGCGGCAGGCCTCCAGGATTCCACGATGCTCGCGGTTCACGCGATCCACATTGCCGATCAGGGCCGAGCCCAGCCGCACATAGCGTTCCACCTGGTTGCGCAAGGTCACCAGCACCTGGCCGGAGAAGCGGCGGCCGCCGGCCTCGCAGATCCGGGCATGGAAGTCCCGGTTGAGCAGGGCGAAACGCTGGCCATCCTCGGCGCTTTCGATCCGGATCTGCTCCATCTGCACGACCAGTCCCTCCATGGCACGCAGATCCGCCTCGCTGCGCTTCAGCGCCGCGTGCTCTGCCGCCTGGGCTTCCAGCACCATGCGGATGTCGAAGATCTCGGCGATCTCTGACGGATCGAGCCGCGCGACCACGTAGCCGCGGCGGGGGCGGGAGACGACGAGGCCTTCCGCCTCCAATTGGCGCAGCGCCTCCCGCACCGGCGGGCGGCTGACGCCGAAGCGCTGGCCGATATCCTCCTGCCGCAGCAGCGCCTCCGCCTCGATCGCGCCGGACAGGATTGCGTCTCGCAGCCTTGCCGCCACGAAGTCGGGCAGGCCGCCCGGCTGATCGGGCGGCTCGGGGGGCATCGCGGGCAGGCTGAGATAGGGCGCACGGGTCATGGAAAGCTCATCGCGGAGATTGTCTTCAAAAACATTGACCGGACCGGATCGCAGCAGCACAGTCCCATCCGCCAGCCACCGGACCCTATGACGCAAGGAATTGCCATGAGCCAGACCGCAGCCGTGCCGACCGGGCGCGCCGGACGGACCGTCGATGTCGCGCTGATCCTGGAAATCGCCGACGCCTTCAACAGCCGCGACGCCGACCGGATCATGTCCTACTTCACCGAGGACTGCACCTTCTTCATGGCCAGCGGGCCGGAGCCGGTGGGGCGCGCGGTGCGCGGCAAGGAGGCGGTGCGGAAGGTGCTCGCCGATCGCTTCAAGGTCATTCCGGACATGGCCTGGACCCATGAATACGAATACGTCGCCGGCGACCGCGCCGTATCCGTCTGGCGCGTCACCGGCAAATCCGCGGATGGCACGGAGTTGAACTACCAGGGCTGCGACCTGTGGGAATTCCGCGACGGCCTGGTCCACAACAAGGACACCTACTGGAAGATCGTCCGCCCGGACTGATCCGCCGCCACCGCAACCATCCGGGATGATTCGCATGAAGATCGCCGCGGCCATGTTCAAGCACGAGACCAATTCCTTCTCGCCCGTGCCGACGCGGTGGGAGGATTTCGGCCCCGGCGGCCCGATCTTCGGCGAGGCCGCCTACCGCGCCTTCCGCCACTCCGGCTACAGCCTGTCCGGCCTGCTCGATGTGGCGGAGGCGATGGGGGCGGAGGTGACGGTGCCGATCGCCGCGCGCTGCCTGCCCTCCGGCCCGGTGCAGCGCGATGTCTTCGAGCGGCTGTGCGACATCCTGTGTGCCGCGGCGCGGGAATGCGACGCGATGATGCTGGACCTGCACGGTGCCATGGTTGCGGAGGGCGCGGAGGATGGCGAGGGCGAGCTGCTGTCGCGCATCCGCCAGATCCGGCCCGGCCTGCCGATCGGCGCCTCGCTCGACTCCCACGCCAATCTCTCCGATCTGTTCATCGCGAACTGCACGGTGATGCCGGGCTACCGCACCTTCCCGCATACCGACATGCCGGAGACGGGCCGCAAGGCGGGGCAGTTGCTGCGAGACGTGCTGGAGGGACGGCTGAACCCGGTGACGGTCGCGGCGCGCGTGCCGATGCTGCCCGACATGGTGAAGTGCCTGACCGATCGCGAACCCATGTCGCGGCTGATCGCGGCAGCCGATGCGGCGGAGCGCGATGGGCTGCCCAGCGTCACCGTCTTCACCGGATTCCCGCTGGCCGATACGCAGGACACCTGCATGACGGTGCTGGCCACCGCCCACGGCGACGCGGCCCGCGCGCGCGCCGCGGCGCAAACCGTTGCCGACCAGGCCTGGTCGCTGCGGGAGGAATTTCTCCCCGCGCCCTTCGAGAGTCTCCAAGCTGCCATGGACCGCGCGGCGGCGATGACGGAGGGGCCTGTGATCCTCGCCGACTTCTCGGACAACTGCCATTCGGGCGGCACCATGGATTCCATGGCGGTCATCGCCGCCGCGCTCGATCGTGGCATGGCGGATATTCTCGCCGGGCCGATATGCGATCCGGAGGCTGTGGCGCGCATGATCGAGGCCGGCATCGGCGCCACCATCACCCTCGACATCGGCGCCAAGATGCCGATCCCCGCGCTGAAGCAACCGCTGGTGCCGCTGCGGCTGACCGGCACGGTGCGCACGCTGGCGATGGGCCGCTTCACGGTGGAGGGGCCGATCTTCACCGGCATGCCCGTCGATCTCGGCCGCTGCGCGGTGCTGGAGACCGGGCGACTGACACTGCTGGTCAGTGAGGGCCGGGTGGAAGCGCTGGACCCGCTGCAGTACCGCATCTTCGGGCTGGAGCCGACGCGCTTCCGCACCATCATCCTGAAGGCCAAGACCAACCATCGCCCGGCCTTCCTGCCGCTGGCCAAAGGTCATGTCGATTGCCAGGGGCCGGGCGTCGCGACACTCGACCTGCATTCCCTCGATTTCCGGCGCGTGCGCCGGCCGATCTTCCCGCTGGACAGGAGCAACGCATGACCCGCTTTCCATGGCGCCGGGCGCTGGGTGCCGCCGTGCTTTCCCTCAGCCTCGTCCCTCCCGCCGTCGCGCAGACCACGGTGCGCTGGGGAAATAATGGCGAGGTCACCACCATGGACCCGCAGGGCGTATTCAGCACCGCCAATGCGGCCCTGCTCGGCAACATCTACGACACGCTCGTGCGGCTCGACCGCAACCTGAAGTTCGAACCCGGCCTGGCGACAAGCTGGGAGGTGCTGGCACCGGACCGCTACCGCTTCACCATCCGCCAGGGCGTGCGTTTCCATGACGGCACGCCGATGACGGCGGCGGATGTCGTCGCCTCGCTCCGCCGCGCCAGCGTGCCGAATTCGCCCTATGCCTCCGTCACCCACATGATCAGCGCGATCGAGCAGAGCGGCCCGGACACGGTTGATGTGCTGCTGCGCGGCCCCTACCCGGTGCTGATCAACGACCTCGCCGGCGTCGCCATCCTCAGCGAGCGATGGATGCAGGCGCATGATGCGATGCTGCCGACCGACCCGGCCCGCGGCGCGGCGAGCTACGCCAATATCCACACCAACGGCACCGGCCCCTTCCGCCTGGTCTCCCGCGAGCTCGATTCGGAAACCGTGCTGGAGGCCTTTCCCGGTTGGTGGGACAAGCGCGAACACAATATCGACCGAGTCTCCTTCCGCCCCCTGCCGAATGATGCCACGCGCCTGGCGGCGCTGCTGTCCGGCCAGGTCGACGTCATCACGCCGACGCCGCTGCAGGATGCGGAGCGGCTGCGGCGCGATCCGAACATCACCCTGGTCGAGGCGCAGGATCTGCGCGTGATGTATTACGGCTTCAACGTCGCCGAGAATCACCGCATCGGCGGCGGCGGCGACCGCAACCCGCTGGCGGATGTGCGGGTGCGCCGGGCGATGACCATGGCGCTGGACGTGCCGGGCATCACGCGCGCCGTCATGCGCGGCCTGGCGCAGCCGACGCATGCGATGATCGCCGAGCAGATCAATGGCTACGACCCCGCCCAATCCGTGCAGCGCGCCCCCTTCGACCCGGAGGGCGCGAAGCGCCTGCTGGCCGAGGCCGGCTACCCGGACGGCTTCACCATATCGATGCAATGCCCGGTGGACCGCTTCGTGAATATTGACCGGGTCTGCCAGGCGACGGCGGCGATGTGGGCGCGCATCGGCGTGCGGGTGAACTACAGCGGGGTCCGCTTCGCGGCCTACATGCAGGCCTTCCAGCAGCGCAGCCAGGACATCTACGTGATGGGCTGGGCAAATACGCCGCAGCTCGACGGTTTCTCCATCCTCAACAACGTCATGCACACCCGCACGCAGCGACGTGGCAGTTGGAATGCCGGCAACACCTCCGACCCCACGCTGGATGCGCTGGTTGAGAGAATTGCGGTGGAGATGGACCCGGCGCGGCGCACCGCGATGCTGACCGAGGCCTTCGCCATCGAGCGCGCGAACTACTGGATGATCCCGCTGTATCGCGACCCGATGCTGCTGGCCTCCCGCAAGGGCTTCGAAATTCCGGCCTTCGCGGATGGCCGGATGCGGTTCTGGCTGGCCCGCGCGCCCGGCTGAGGCGCGCGGCCGGCCGGTTCAGCCCTTCAGGCGCCGCCAGGCGGTGACCTGAAGTGCCGAGCCATGCACATGCACCACCGCCGGCACGCTGCGTGGTGCCAGCGCGGCATCCAGCACCGGGGCGATTTCGGCCTCGGTCCGGATGGTGAAACCCTCCGCCCCGAAGGCGCGGCCCCAGGCGGCGAAATCGGGATTCACCAGATCGGCCGCATCGGCGTAGTTCCGCCCCGGGTAGCGGTTGGCGTGGTGCATACCGATCGAGCCATAGGTGCGGTTATCCGCCACCAGCAGCACCGGGGCGGCGCCGTGGCGCATCGCCGTGGCGATTTCGTTGCCCGTCATCAACGCGCCGCCATCACCCACCACCGCGATCACCTGCCGTCCCGGATGCCGGATGCTGGCGGCGACCGCCATCGGCATCCCCGCCCCCATGCCGCCCACGGCGGAGCCCAGGAACATCTGCCCGGGGCGGAAGGGAATATGGCGGTGCACGAAGCTGGTGAAGTTGCCGGCATCGGTTGTCAGCACCGCATCCGCCGTCATGCGTTCCGCCACCGCGACGCAGACGGCGGAGAAATTCACGCCATCCGGCGCCGGGTCCCAGCGCGGCGCCGTCAGATCCCGGTGCAGCCCGTGCAGCCGCGCGATCCAGGCGGCGCGGCCCGCCGGCGCCGGCGGCGTCTTGCGGGCCAGCAGCGCCTCGACCAGCAGGGCCGGGTCGCAGGCCATGGGCAGGTCGGCGCGGAAGACGCGGTTGAGTTCGGAGGGGTCGGGCCAGACATGCACCAGCGGCATTTGCGGGTCCGGCGCCGTGGGCCAGGTGTAGGATTGGCTGACCACATCGGTCATCCGCTCGCCCAGCGCGACCAGTAGATCGGCCTCGCGCAGCGCCGCCATCAGCGGCGGCTGCACGCGGTTGCCGATATAGCCGGCGTAGTTCGGGTGGTGGCTGTCGAACAGATGCGGGCGGCGATGCGTCGGTGCCACGGGCAGCGACCATTCCTCCGCCAGGCGCTTCAGCGCGGAGAGCGCGGCGGGCGGCCCATCCATGGCGCCGCCGACCAGCACCACCGGGCGCTGCGCGGCGGCGAGGCGTTTTGCCAGTTCCTCCACCTGGGCCGGCGCGGGGCCGGGCGTGGCACGGATGCGTGGTTTGGCGAGGGGGATGTCGTTGGCCGGCTCATCCAGCACATCCTCCGGCAGCACCACCGCCACCGGGCCGGGCGTGCCGGATTCGGCGAGGTGGAAGGCGCGCGCGATGGCCTCGCTGGCCTGGATCGGCAGGTCCACCGGAATCACGGCCTTCACCGTATCCGCCAGGTATTTGCCGTAGTCCTGTTCCTGCAAGGCGCCGCGGCCGCGGTCGCGGCGTTCGACCTGGCCGATGATCAGCACCATCGGGATGGCGTCATGCAACGCCGTGTGCAGCCCGATCATGGCGTTGGAAACGCCAGGGCCGCGCGAGACCATGCACACCCCGGCACGCCCGGCCCGCATCCGGCCATCGGCGGCGGCCATATAGGCGGCGCCACCCTCATGCCGGCACACCACCAGCTTCAAGGCCGGCACATCGACCAGCGCATCCGTCAGGCCGAGAAAGCTTTCACCCGGCACGCAGAACAGCAGATCCACGCCATGCGCGGCGAGGCTTTCGGCGACCAGCCTTCCGACGCTGCGCGTCATTCGGCGGCCGCCTTCGCCGCGTTGCTGCGCCAGACCGGTGTCAGCCAATGCCGGTATTTCTCGAGTTTTCCCCGCACCGCGTCGTTGTAGAGCTGTTGTAGCTTGCGGGTCACGGCGCCGGGCGTGCCGTCGCCGATGTCGTAATGGTCGATCGAGACCATCGGCAGCACCTCCGCCCCACTGCCGCAGAAGAAGGCCTCGTCGGCGACGTAGAGTTCGGAGCGGTCGACATCGCGCTCCACCACCTCCATGCCGAGTTCCTCCCGCGCCAGTTCCATCAGCGTCTCGCGCGTTATGGATTCCAGGATGTCGGCGGTGACGGGCGGGGTGATCAGCTTGCCGTGACGGACGATCATCACGCAGGCGCCGGGGCCCTCGGCCACCTTGCCGGCCGCATTCAGCATCACCGGCGGACCCATGCCATTCATCCGCGCCTCGATATAGGCCAGCCGCGAGTTGTGGTAGTTCGCGCCCGACTTGATGCGGGACGGCGAGGCGAGGTCGCTGTTGCGGCGCCAGGTGCTGATGGCGCTTTTCACGCCCGTCTCCTGCACCTTCTTCGACGGCATGGCAAAGGCCAGGATGAAGAAGCCGGTGCGGATTTCGCTTGGCAGGTAATGCGTCAGCTCGCCTTCCGCGAAATAGACCACGGGGCGGTAGTGGATGGTCTCGCGGTAATTGCAGGCGCGGATGAGCTCCAGGCTCGCCGCCTCGATCTCCGCATCGCTGTAGGGGATCGTCATCCGCATGATGCGCGCGCCCTGGCGCAGGCGCGCGATGTGGTCGGCGTGGCGGAACGTGTAGAGTTCCTGCTGTTCCTCGTTCCAATAGGCGCGGATGCCCTCGAACACATTCTCGCCGCGCAGCACGCATTCGGTGGAGATGTGCATGGTGGCATTGGCCCAGGGCACCAGCTTGCCGTCGAGCCAGGCGTAATCCGCCGCTTTGCTCATGGGGTTGTCTCCTCCGGATAGGTGATGTCGATCAGCAGGTTGCCGTGGATGTCGCGGGTGATGTGCGCGTCGGGGCCGATGACGACGGTGGATTCGCGTTCCTCCACCACGGCCGGGCCGGCAATGCGCTGGCCCGCGGGCAGGCGGTAGCGGTCATAGACGGCGCAGGGGGCGAGGCCGGTCTGCGCGAACCACACGTTGCGATGCCCCTTCAACGCCGCGCCCTCGCCTTCCGGCGGGGTGAAACCCTCCGGCACTGCGGGGCGGGATGCGGTGGCGTGCAGGCGCCAGGACAGCACCTCCATCGCGACGCCGGTGATGCGACGGTCGAAAAGCCCGAAGTAGGTTTCGCGGAAGGCGGCTTCGACGGATTCCGCATCGGCGCTGGCGGGGATCGGCACGCTGATGTCGAAACCCTGCCCGGCATAACGCATATCCGCGCTGCGGCGGAACTGCACATCGCCCGGCGCGGCGCCGGCATCGAGCAGCACGGCGCGCGCCTCCGCTTCCATCTGCGCGAATTTCTGCGCGACGCCGTCCCACTCCACCGCCGTGAGCCGCTGCACGCCGGAGCGCACCAGGTCGATGGCCGGCGCCGCGACAAGGAACCCCAACGCCGAGGCCACACCCGCGCCCTGCGGCACGATGACGCGAGACAGCTTCAGCAGTTTCGCCAACCCATAGGCATGCACCGGGCCTGCGCCGCCGAAGGCGAGCATGGCGTAGCGGCGCGGATCGCGGCCCTTCTCCGCCACATACATGCGCGTCGCCGCGGCCATATTCTCGTTGACGATGCTGTGGATGCCGGCCGCCACTTCCAGCGCCGTCATGCCGAGTTTCTGGCCGAGATGTTCCTGCATCGCGCCTTCCACCGCCGCCAGGTCCAGCGCCATTTCGCCACCCAGGAAATACGCGGGCGAGAGATAGCCCAGCAGCAGATCCGCATCCGTCACCGTCGGCCGCGTGCCGCCGCGGCCGTAGCAGACCGGGCCAGGCACGGAGCCCGCGGATTCCGGCCCGACATTCAGCAGCCCCATCGCATTCACATGGGCGATGGAACCACCCCCGGCGCCGATCTCGATCAGGTCGATCACCGGCACCTTCAACGGCAGGCCGGAGCCCTTGCGGAAGCGCCGCACCCGCGCGGCTTCGAAGGTGGAAGCATGCTCCGCCTCCCCCTTCTCAATCAGGCACATCTTCGCGGTGGTGCCGCCCATGTCGAAGGAGATCATGTCGGACACACCGGCAATCCGGCCGTAATGCATCGCAGCCGTGGCGCCGGCGGCCGGGCCGCTCTCGATCAGCTGCACCGGATTGGCGCGCGCATAACCAACCGAGGCAATGCCGCCCGCGGACAGCATCAGATGCAGCGGCCCGCCAAGACCGCGCCGCCGCAGCTCGGCCTCCAGGCTCGCCAAATAGCGATCCATCAGCGGCAGCACATAGGCATTCACGCAGGCGGTGTTCGCCCGTTCGTATTCGCGGATTTCGGGCGCCACGTCGGAGGAAAGTGTCACGGGCACGCCCGGCAACTCCTCCGCCAGAATGGCGCCAATGCGCCGTTCATGCGTGGGGTCAAGGTAGCTGTGCAGCAGGCACACCGCCACCGCCTCCACCGCATCGGCGCGCAGCGCGCGCGCCGCATCCCGCACCTCGGATTCGACCAGCGCGACCAATTCGCGGCCGCGCGCATCATGGCGCTGCGTCACTGCGTGGCGGCGCGGGCGCGGCACCAGCGGCTCCGGCTTGTCGAGGAACAGGTCGTACAGATCGTAGCGCATCTCCCGCCCCATCTCGAGGCTGTCGCGGAAGCCGCGCGTCGTGATCAGGCCGATGCGCGCGCCCTTGCGCTCAATCACCGTATTGGTCACCAGCGTCGTGCCGTGCACCACCTGCCGGACATCGCCGATGGCGGCGCCGGCTTCGGCCAGGATTCGGGCAATGCCCTCCAGTATCGCGCGGCCGGGATCATCCGGCGTGGTCAGCCGCTTGCCGGTCAGCACGCGGCCGCTGGCGTCATCCACCAGCACGAAGTCGGT
>NZ_JAUYTS010000237.1 GCF_030695085.1 Falsiroseomonas sp.
ATCGCCGATATGGTACGTCAGATGCGCCGTGTGCAGGGCGCACGGGACAGATCGGCCATGGCGCGGGCCTCGCGGGCGTTCTGACCCTGCTGCTGCTGGCCGCGCCCGCCGCAGCCGAGGGGCTGCGTGTGGCGTTCTGGAACACCAATCTGAACCGCGCAGGCCCGGGTCTGTTGCTGCGCGATCTGGTTCAGGCAAAGTCTGCCGATCTGGCCCATGCCGTTGCGGCGATTGATGCGATGAACGCGGATGTCATCGTGCTGTCCGGGTTTGACTACGATGCCGGTGGGTTGGCGCTTTCGGCGCTGAATGCCGCCTTGGCGTACCCCTACCCCCACAGCGCCGCCCTGCGCCCCAACACCGGCGTTCCCAGCGGCTTTGACCTTGATGGCAACGGGCGAAGTAATGAGGCGCGCGACGCCATCGGCTATGGCCGGTTTCCGGGCGAAGGCGGCATGGCGGTGCTGTCACGGCTGCCGCTGGATGCGGCCCAAAGCGTTGATCATTCCGATGTTCTGTGGCGCGATCTGCCGGGGGCCGATCTGCCCCCCCTGCCGCAAGGCGCGGCAGAGGTGTTGCGGCTGTCGACGACCGGGCATCACGAAACGGCGGTCGAGCTGCCCGACAGGCGCAGGCTGCACCTGCTGACCTGGCACGCAACGCCCCCGGCCTTTGACGGGCCCGATCGCCGAAATACACGGCGCAACCATGATGAAACCGCGTTCTGGCTGCACTTGCTGAACAGCCCGCAGGCCCCGCAAGAGCCGTTCGTGCTGCTCGGTCAGGCCAATGCGGACCCGGAAAAGGGCAATGGCGACCCGGCGGCGATCCGGGCACTGCTGGCGGATGCGCGGCTGCAGGATGTGCTGCCGGGCGACACGGTGTATTATGGCGGCACGCTGGGGCCGCTGCGGGTCAGCTACATTCTGCCCTCTGCCGGAATCACAGTCACCGGCGCCGGCCATGCACCTGTGCCGACGGGCGCGCGGCACCATCCGATCTGGGTGGAAATCACACCCTGAACCGCCGCTTTCC
>NZ_JAUYTS010000238.1 GCF_030695085.1 Falsiroseomonas sp.
GCTCGACGGACCGCCTCTGTCGTGGTGGCGCTCCCATGGAGAACTTGGCCCATAGCGCATCCCTCCATCCAGGCGACAAGAATGCACCATCAAAGCCTGGGACCAAACATCTAGGATAACTGGCGCAGCCGCGCCGCCGTCTCCGGATCAGCAGGATAGAAGGCTTCGATCGCCAGTTCCGACAGTGTCACCTCCACTGGCGTCCCGAAGACGGCGGTGGTGGACAGCAGGGCGAGCCGCCCAGCCGGGCTGTCCAGCAATAGCGGCACCACCAGGCCGCCGGGGATCAGCGCCGGGCTGGAGGGCGCGGCCATGGGCGGCGCGGTCAGTGCGCGCAACTCCGTCAGCAGGGCGGCCAGCACCCCATCGCCGCTGGCCTCCACCTGCCGGTGCAGCCGTTCCAGAACATGCGCGCGCCATTCGGCGAAATTGCCGATGCGCGGCGCCAGCCCGGCCGGGTGCAGGCTGAGCCGCAGCACATTCGCCGGCGGGGCCAGCAGGGCAGGATCACCGATACCCTTCAATAATTTCGGCAGAACCGCATTTGCCGCCACCAGGTGCCAGTGCCGGTCCACTGCCAGGGCCGGGTTCGGCGCCTGCGCATCCAGGATCATCTGCACCGCCTCCCGCATCCCGCCCATCGCCACATCCTCGCGATAGGCAGGGGCATATCCCGCCGCCAGCAGCAGCGTGTTGCGGGCGCGCAGCGGCACATCGAGCTGCGTGGCAAGCCGCAGCACCATCTCCCGGCTCGGGCTGGCGCGGCCGGATTCGACGTAGCTGAGATGGCGGGTCGAGACCTCCGCATCCAATGCGAGGTCCAACTGGCTGCGGCGCCGGCGCTGGCGCCATTCGCGCAGCAAAAGGCCGATCGGCGGATGGGGCGTGGACATGGCGGCATCCTAGCGCCGGGCTGCGCCCGCTTCCCATGACCTCCGAGGTTATCGCGCGGCGGCGGCGGGCGGGTGTTGGCTGCGGCCATCGGAACCAGAAGGAGGACCCCGATGCGAAATACTCCCCTGCTGAAACTGGCGCTGCTTGGTGATGCCGCGGCCTGCGCCGTCTCCGGCCTGTTCCTGGCCGCCGGTGCCGCAGCGCTGGCGGTGCCGCTCGGCCTGCCGGAGGCGCTGCTGCGCGGCGCCGGGCTGGCCCTGCTGCCCTGGGCGGCCTTCCTGGCCTTCACCGGCAGCCGCGCGAGCCCGTCCCGGGGCGCCGTGCTTGCGATCATCGGGCTGAACACGCTGTGGGTGCTGGACAGCCTGCTGCTGGCCGCCGGCGCCTTCGGCCTGGCGCCGCGCCAGCTCGGGGCGGGCTTCATCCTGGCGCAGGCCGCCATCGCCGCGGGCTTCACCGCGCTGCAGATCCTGGCGTTGCGCCGGGCGGCGGTGGCGGCATGATCCGTACCCGCGATGGCGTTGCCCTGTTCCACCGCGACATCGGCCAGGGCCCGCCTGTCCTGTTCCTGGCCAGCTGGTCGCTGCCGAGCGACAGCTGGTTCCCGCAGATGCAGGCCATGGTCACGGCTGGCCTGCGGGCCGTGGCCTATGACCGGCGCGGCCATGGCCGGTCCGACGACCCGGGCCGCGGCTGGGACTACGACACCCTGGCCGATGATCTGGCGGATGTGCTGGCGGCACGCGACCTGCGCGGCGTCACGCTGGTCGCCATGTCCGGTGCGGCCGGGGAGGCGGTGCGCTACCTGACCCGCCATGGCCGTGGCCGCGTGGCGCGGCTGGCTTTGCTCGGCCCGGCCACGCCGCTGCTGGCCCATCGCCCGGATAATCCGCAGGGCATCCCGGCCGAGGCGCTGCAGGCGTTGCGGGCGGAGCTGGAGCGGGATTTCCCGCTCTGGCTGGCACGGAATGCGCGGGATTTCGGCGGGCCGAACGCCTCGGAGACCATGCTGGACTGGATTTGCAGCCTCGCCCGCCAGGCCAGCCTTCCCTTCCTGCTGGGTTTTCATCGCAGCCTGGCCGAGACCGATTTCCGCGAGGAACTGCGACGGCTGGACCTGCCCGTGCTGGTCATCCAGGGCGATGCGGATGCGACCTGCCCGATCAACCCGACAGGCCGCGCTACGGTGGCGCTGGTGCCAGGCGCCAGGCTGCTGGTCTATCCGGGCGCGCCGCATGGGCTGATCGCCAGCGATCCGGCGCGGCTGGCGGCGGATCTGCTGGCTTTCGCGCGGGTCAGCCCGGCAGGGTGAGGCGCTGGCCGAGCCCCGGCTCGCCAAACCAGCGCACATGCTCCGCCACCAGGTCCAGCGACAGCGCGGCGCCTTCGGGCAGGGCGATCCGCAGCCGCGTCTCCACCGCCGCGCCGGGCGGCAGCGGCGCCTTGAGGAACTGGTGGCGGTGCCAGTTGCGGTTGGCCAGCGTGCCATCCGGCTTCAGCAGCAACAGGCCGAGATTGACCGCACCGCGCTGCGCGCCGGAGGGCAGCCACCCGGCGCTGCCCTGATTCTCCACCCGCAGCGACAAATCCAGCCCTGTCGCATCCCGCCGCAGCGAAAGGACCTGGATCCTGGCCAGCAGCCCCTCCCGCTGGCGGCTATCCGGGCCGGCGGCGGCGGCGGGGGTGGCGCCGCGATGCAGCACGAACATCCGGAAGCCTTCCAGCACCGGTCGCGCCAGGGCGCGATAGGTATCCGCGGCGGGGTGCGGCGGCGGCGGGCCGCGCTCGAACTCATGCATATACAGCGCCTGGAATTCGGCCACCGGCAGCATGCGCGGCCGCACGGTGAACAGGCCGACCTCCATCCGCACGAAGCCCTGCGCCTGGGCCGCGTCCCAGATCGCCTGCACCTGGATGTCGTTCTCGATCACGCCATGCCGGCGCATCTCGGCCTGGGAGGAGGAGGCGCCGGAATGGCGCGGGCCGGGTTCCATGAAGATGGCGCTGCCATCGGGTGCCAGCACGCGGGCGAATTCGGCGAGGACCGCCGCCTGGTCCGGTACATGGTGGAAAGCCTCGTGGCACAGGATGCGGTCCTGGCTGGCATTCGCCACCGCCAGCCGAATCCCGTCATATGGCGCATAGCGCAGCTTGCCGGCGAGGTCCGGATGGTAGCGCGCATCATGCGCCGCCGCCGCCGCCAGCGCCTTGGGCGCGATATCCGTGGCCACCACACGGCAGCCCGCCTGCGCCAGTTCCCGCCCCAGCCAGGCGACACCGCAGCCGAATTCCAGCACCCGCAATCCGGGCGAGAGGTCCGCCGCTTCCAGCATCGCGCCCAGCCGCATCAGGTTTGGCCCGGCCTTGTCGAGCGGCGCGAAGGGCTTGCGGAAGCTCCAATGCTCCGGCGTCAGGTCGTCATGGGAGGCATCGGCGCGCCGCGCATGCTCGGCCAGGGGAACCTCCGCGATCAGCCGGCGGACATCGATCGGCTGGTCTGCGGCGGAACTCACCGGCGGGGCGCCGCGTCGGGCAGGCCCTTCAGGCTTTCCGTCGTGTCGAAGTCCCGCAGCACCGCGTCGCTCGCCATCTCGACCTCCACCAACCGGTCGGCGTGCTTCGCGGCCAGGTGGCGGGCGCCGATATCGCCGGTGATGGCCAGCATCTCGGTCAGGAATTCGCGCGACCACAGCATCGGGTTGCCCTGCTTGCCGCGGAAGGTGGGCTGTACGATGGCCCGGCTTTCATCGGGGTCGAAGGCGGACATCAGCCGGTCGAACATGGCGGCGGTGACCAGCGGCATGTCGCCGAGGCAGACCATGATGCCCTCCGCCTCCGCCGGCACCGCCGCCAGCCCGGCCTTGAGGGAGGAGGACAGGCCCTCGGCGTAGGAATCGGCATGGGCGAACAGCACCGGCCGCCCGGCCAGCGCTTCCTCGATCCGCTCCCGCTCATGCCCCGTCACCACGATGACCGGTGAGGCGTGGGAGGCCAGCACATTGTCCACGACGCGCAGGATCATCGGCACGCCCTTGCTGTCCGGCACCAGCAGCTTGTTCAGCGGCGCCATGCGGCGGGACCGGCCGGCGGCGAGCACCAGGGCGCAGACCGTGCGCGCGCGGCGCGGCATGTTGGTCAGCGGCGGGGTGCGCGGCGCCTCGGCACGGGGCAGGGGGCGCTGCTCGATCTCCTTCAGCAGGCCGCCGACGCCCATGCCCATGATGTCCCGCGCCGTGACCTTGCGGCCGGCGAAGATGCGGGCGAGCACCCAGTCGAAGCCGTTCAGCTTGGGGCTGCGGGCGCAGCCGGGCAGCACCATGGCCGGTACGTCGCCCACGCGGCCGAGGCAGATCAGATTGCCCGGGTCCACCGGCATGCCGAAATGCTCGATGCTGCCGCCGGCCCGCACGATCGCCGCCGGGCCGATGTCGCGCCGGTCCACCACGGCGGAGGCGCCGGCGATCAGCAGCAACTCGGCGCCCGCGCGCTTCAGCCGTGCCAGCGCATCCGCCACCGGCCCTTCCTCATGCCGCACGCGTTCCACCGGCAGCATGGTGCCGAGCAGGGCGCGGATGCGGGTTTCCGTCGCCTCCACCGCGCCTTCCATGACGCTTTCCTTGATGCCGGGCAGCTCCGTCAGCACCAGGCCGACACTGAGCGGACGGAACGGGTGCACCGCCAGCGCCTGTCCTGGTTTGCGGCCACGCGCCAGTGCCTCCACCACCGCCAGCACCCGGCCGGGCACGGCGAAGGGGATGATCTTGATGGTGGCCAGCATCTCCTTCGTGTCCACCACGGTGTTGTTGGCCAGGGTGGCGATGGTGATGCTTTCATCCACCGCGTTGATGCGTTCGATCAGCGCCGCGTCCAGCGTGAACAGGCCCGGGCTTTCGGCGAACAGGTTCACCCGGCCCGTGGCCGCACGGGACCGCGCGATGAGTGGGGCCATCAGCGCATCGGCGATGCGATCCGCCGCCTCATCCTCCGGCACGTCGCCGGCTTCGAGGCGCGCGGTGATGACGTCCCGCTTGCCGGCCTCCCGCAAGGTGGCGATCGCCGCCTCGTCCAGCACCGTGCCTTTCTTCAGCACCTTGCCGGTCAGGCGGACGGTGTGGGCGAGGACGGCGCCGCGGGCTTCATCCAGCGGAGTGGGACCGAAATTCATGTCTTGTCCGGCTTTGGCCCGCGGGCGGTTTCAGGTGCCGCTCTGCGGCGGGTGGCGACGATCTGGGCGAGGATGGAGACCGCGATTTCCGCGGCCGTGATGGCACCGATGTCGAGCCCGACCGGCGCGTGGATCTTCTCCAGCTCCGCCTCCGTCAGCCCCGCCTCGCGCAGTCTTTCCAGGCGCTTGGCATGCGTCTTTCGACTTCCGAGACAGCCGATGTAGAAGGCCGGGCTGCGGAGTGCGACCTCCAGCGCCGGGTCGTCCAGCTTCGGGTCGTGGGTCAGCGTGACCACCGCCGTGCGGGTATCGGGGGCCAGCGCCGTCATCGCCTCATCCGGCCAGTCGCCGGAGATTGCAACCTCGGCGCCCAGCCTTTCCTCCGTCGCGAAGGCGCGGCGCGGGTCCACCACCGTCACGGCATAGCCGAGGGTCGCGGCCATCGGCACCAGCGCCTGCGCGATATGCACGGCACCCACCACGATCAGCCGCAGCGGCGGGTTGTGCGGGTGGATGAACCAGGTCTCGCCATCCAGCACCAGGTTGCGGGCCTTGTCGGCGCGCAGCGCGGCGGCGGCCTCGGCGGCCAGGGCGTCCGGCAGTGAATCTCCGGGGAACAGCGTCTGCGCGCCATCGGGCAGGCGGGTCAGCAGCGCCACCGGGCGCTTGGCGGCACGGGCTTCGTTCAACCGGGCGAGCAGGTCGGGCGTCATCCGAGCTTCTCGACAAAGACCTTCAGCTTGCCGCCGCAGGCCAGCCCAACTTCCCAGGCGCGATCATCCGAGATGCCGAAATCGAGCAATTGCGGCGTGCCGGTCTGCATGGTCTGCCGCGCCACATCGGCCACCGCCCCCTCGATGCAGCCACCGGAGACACTGCCCTCCATGCGGCCGGAGGCGGTGACGACCAGGCGCGAGCCGGCCGGTCGCGGGGAGGACCCCCAGGTTTCCACCACGGTGGCGATCGCCACATCCTCCCCCTCCGCCTTCCAGGCGGCGGCGGTGGCGAGAAGGTCCTCGGATTCCGCGCTCATGCCGCGCTCCTCATTCGCCCGGCGCGCGGATCCGACAGGACGGAGACCAGGTCGCGCAGGCTCGCCAGATTATGGACCGGGCGGAATTCGTCCACATGCGGAAGCATCGCCCGGATCCCCTGAGATTTGGGCTGGAAGCCGGAGTAACGCAACAGCGGGTTGAGCCAGATCAGCCTTCGGCAGGATTTCTGCAGCCGGTCCGTCGCCTCCGACAGTCCGCGCGCCCCCTCCCGGTCCAGCCCATCGGTGATCAGTAACACCACCGCGCCCTGGCCGAGCACCCGGCGCGACCAGAGGCGGTTGAACAAATCCAGCGAATCGCCGATGCGGGTGCCGCCCGACCAATCGGGCACCGCATGGGCCACCGCCTCGAACGCGACCTCGGCATCGCGATGGCGCAGCGGGCGGGTGACGTTGGTCAGGCGGGTGCCGAACAGGAAGGTGTGGACGCGGTCGCGGTCATTCGCCACCGCATGCAGGAAGTGGATCAGGATCTGCGCGTAGCGGGCCATGCTGCCGGAGATGTCGCAAAGCGCCACCAGCGGCGGCGGGCGGACCACGCGGCGGCGGCGCGAGATGTCCAGGATCTCGCCACCCGTGCGCAGGCTTTCGCGCACCGTGGCGCGCAGATCCGTCACCGGGCCGCGCGGATCGGGGCGGAAGCGGCGGGTGGGGCGGGCATCGAGCGGCAGCACCAGGCGGCGGATTTCCCTTTTCGCGGCGGCGAGGTCGGCGGCGGACATCGCCTCGAAATCGATCGACTGCAGGCGTTCGCGCTCGCTGACCGTGAAGGTCATGTCGACGCGTTCCTCGGGCGGTTCCTCGACGGGCTTCGGCGGCTTGGGGCGGTCGCCCTGCATCGCCTCGGCCAGCCGGCGCTGCGCCGGGGTTGGCTTCGCTTGTTCCTTGAAACCATCCATCAGCGCCATCGCGGTGGCGTGGCGCGCCGCTTCGGGGTCGCGCCAGAACAGGCCGAAGGCCTGGTCGAAGACGATAAAATGCTCCTGCCGGTGCACCATGGTGGCGCGCAGCGCGGCATGGGCCTCGCCGCGGTTCCCGAGATCGATCGCGGTCAGCGCCTCGGCGCCCGCCAGCATCTCCGTCGGCCCCACCGGCACGCCGGCGCGGCGCAGCAGCCGGCCGAAGGCGAGCAGATTGACCGCCAGCGCACCGCCGGGTTCTACCGGGGGCAGGGACAGCGATGATTTCGGCGGGATCACGCCGCGCTGGCCTGCTTCGCCTCGGCCACCAGCCGCGCCGCCTCTGCGCCACGGATCTTGGCGATGTCGTCCTGGTATTTCAGCAGCGCGCCCAGCGTCTCATCCACCAGGGCCGGCTCCAGTTCCCGCGCATCCAGCGCGGAAAGTGCCGCGGCCCAGTCGATGGTCTCCGCCACGCCCGGCGGCTTGAAGGTATCCGCACCGCGCACCGCCTGGACGAAGGCAACCACCTGGGCGGACAGCGCATCGCCCACCTGCGGCGCGCGGATCTTCAGGATGGCGCGTTCGCGGGCGGCGTCGGGGTAGTCCACCCAATGATACAGGCAGCGCCGGCGGATGGCGTCATGCACCTCCCGCGTCCGGTTGCTGGTGATGACGACAACCGGCGGCGTCGCGGCCTTGACCACGCCGAGTTCCGGGATGGAAAGCTGGAAATCGGCCAGGATTTCCAGAAGGAACGCCTCGAAAGGCTCATCCGCGCGGTCCAGCTCATCGATCAGCAGGACGGCCGGCTCGCCTTCCAGCGCGTCCAGCAGCGGGCGGGATTGCAGGAAGCGGCGGTCATAGATGCCACGTTCCAGGGCCGCGCGGTCCGTCGCCTCGCCGCTGGCCTCCGCCAGGCGGATCGCCATGAGCTGCCGGGCGTGGTTCCACTCATAGGCGGCGGAGGCCAGATCCATGCCGTCATAGCATTGCAGCCGCACCAGCCGGCGCGGCAGCTGGGCCGCCAGGACCTTGGCGATCTCCGTCTTGCCGGTGCCGGGCTCCCCTTCCAGGAAGATCGGCCGGTGCATCCGCAACGCCAGGTGGATGGTGGTGGCCAGCTGCCGGTCGGCGACATAGCCGCCCGCCGCCAGCAGCCGCTGCGTGGCCGGCACGTCGGCCGGCAGGCCGGAATCGGGCACGCTCACGTCAGGAAGATCAGCGCAAGCACGACAAGCATCGCCGCCCCGCCGAGCCAGACCTGGGCCGGGAAGCCCATGAAATCCTGCGTCAGCAGCCGCAGCGGCAGCGGCATCTGCGCCGGCGCCGGGTTCGGGCGGTGCACCGGGCCACCCGGAGACATGCCATCCGCGCCATGCTGGGTGATCGGCCCGGGCGCGCCCGGCTCGGCCAGGTATTCGGTATCCGTGCCGGCAACGGCCGCGACGTCCGGCTCGGCCGGCTGCAGCTGCGCCGCGAAACGGTCGAAGAACTGGTCGGCCATGGATTTGGCCGTGCTGTCGATCAGCCGCGCGCCGAGCTGCGCCATCTTGCCGCCGACCTGCGCCTTCACATTGTAGCGCAGCAGCGTGTCGGACGGCCCCAGTTCATCCAGCGCCACATCGGCACCGCCCTTGGCGAAGCCCATGGCGCCACCCTGGCCCTCACCGGAAATGGTGTAGGAGGCCGGGGGCACGATGTTGGACAGCGTCACCTTGCCGCCGAACTTGGCCGACATCGGCCCGAGCTTCATCGACACCTTGGCCTGGAACTGGTCGTCGCCGATGCGCTCGACGCTCTCGCAGCCTGGAATCGCGGCCTGCAGGACCGCAGGATCGTTCAATGCCTCCCAAACCCGTTCCCGAGGTGCGCCGATGCGCCGTTCACCGGTCATTTCCATGCGTGGGATCTCCGCCTTGCAGCCGCGCAAGGTAGGCCCGGCAGGGCGGCGCGGAAAGGGCAGGCGGTGCAGAACCTGCCCTGGCCGGCGTGCAGCGCGGCATCGTGACGATCGGCGACGAAGGGATTAAGGCTGCCGCGGGACTTGGCTGGATTGGGGATCGAGGCATGGGGGGGATGACGGCGCTGCGCCGGATGGCGGCGGCCGGCCTGGCGCTGGCAGCGATGCTGCCGGGCCCGGCATGGGCGGCGGGAGTACCGGGGGAGGCGCTTTCGCTGGCCTGGGGCATTCCCTTCGTCGGCATCCTGATGTCGATCGCGCTGATGCCGCTGGTGGCGGGGCATCTGTGGCACCACCATTACGGCAAGATCGCCGCCCTCTGGGCCGCGCTGTTCCTGCTGCCCTTCGCCGCGGTCTTCGGCGCCGGCGCCGCGTGGTATGAATTCGCCCATGTCATGGTGCTGGAATACGTACCCTTCATCGCCCTGCTGCTGGCGCTGTACACGGCGGGCGGCGGCGTGCTGCTGAAGGGGTCCCTGGTCGGCACGCCCACCGTGAACACCGCGCTGCTGGCCATCGGCACCATCCTGGCCAGCCTGATGGGCACCACCGGCGCGGCCATGCTGCTGATCCGCCCGGTGCTGCGCGCCAACGCCTTCCGCACCCGCAAGACCCACACCTTCGTCTTCTTCATCTTCCTGGTCGCCAATATCGGCGGCAGCCTGACCCCGGTGGGCGACCCGCCGCTGTATCTCGGCTTCCTGCGCGGCGTGTCCTTCTTCTGGCCCACCACACACCTGTTCGCCCCCTTCGCCGTCGCCGCCGTGATCCTGCTCGCGGTCTATTGGGTGCTGGATACGCTGGCCTGGAACCGGGAAAAGCCGGTGGCGCCGGTGGTGGCCAAGGAAGCGGTGGGGTTGGAGGGCTGGCTGAATGTCTGGCTGGTGGTGGCCATCGTCGGCGTCGTCATCGGCATGGGCTACGTCAAGCTCGGCAGCATGAACGTGCTGGGCCAGGCGATGGAGGTGGAGCGGGTGCTGGGCGTCCTGCTGTTCCTGGCCATCACGGGCATTTCCGTGGCCTTCACCAGCAATGCGCTGCGGGAGGCGAATGGCTTCGCCTGGGGCGCGATCCTGGAAGTCGCGAAGCTGTTCGCGGCGATCTTCATCTGCATGGCGCCAGTGCTCGCCATCCTCCAGGCCGGCAGCCAGGGCGCGGCCGCGGGGCTGGTCGCGCTGACCTCCGGGCCGGATGGCGCGCCGCTGCCGTGGGTGTATTTCTGGATGAGCGGGGCACTCTCCAGCTTCCTGGACAATGCGCCGACCTACATCGTGTTCTTCGAACTGGCCGGCGGCGACCCAGCGATGCTGATGACCCAGGGGGCGCTGACACTGGCCGCGATTTCCTGCGGCGCCGTGTTCATGGGGGCCAACTCCTATATCGGCAATGCGCCCAACTTCATGGTCAAGGCGATCGTCGAGGAGAACGGCGTCCGCATGCCGTCCTTCTTCGCCTATTGCGGCTGGGCGCTGCTGTTCCTGGTGCCGCTGTTCGTGCTGATCACGCTGATCTTCTTCCGGGCTGGCTAGAGTCTGGCAGGCGCAGATAGAAGCGCCTGACAGGCTCTAGCCTATTGTTTTATCGTGTGATTCACGTCTTTCGGCGATGCCGCCTCGACGATCACACTCCAGGACAGCCCCGGGAGAAGCCTGGCCTGGGGGAGGGTAGCCTCACCCCAGGCTGACATTGCCCTCGTTCAGCGCCTCCCAATCCACGCCACGCAGGTGCAGCACCTCGCCATAGCCGAGGTCGAGCGCCATATCGCGGTCGTATTCGAACAGCCGGTCCTTCACCTCCGCCACGGAAGTGAGGCCGGTGCCGCGCAGCACCAGAAGATCCTCGGCCGGGTTGAAATCACCGATCGTCACCAGCCCGGTGCCGACATCGATGATGAAGGTATCGCGCCCGGCCTCGCCGAACAGCACATCGGTGCCGCCGCCGCCGATCAGCGTATCGTCGCCCGCGCCACCCAGCAGCCAGTTGGCGCTGGCATCGCCGGTGATGACATTGTTCAGCGCGTTGCCGACACCGAAGGGCGTGCCGTTCATCAGTACCAGGTTCTCGATGTGCTCGAACAGGTAGTAGCCATCCGCGGCGCCATCGGCGATCACCGTGTCATTGCCCTCGCCGGCGAATTCGAACACCAGGTCGTTGCGTTCGCTCACGCGATACAGGTCGTTGCCGGTGCCGCCATACATGCGGTCCGCGCCCAGATGGCCATCCAGCGTGTCATCCCCCGCGCCGCCGACCAGCACATCCACCGCATCGCCGAAGCCGCCAAACAGCATGTCGTCGCCATCCATGCCGAACAGGCTGTCGGCGCCTTCGCCGCCATTGATCACATCATCCCCTGCCTCGCCCAGGATGAAGTCGTCGCCGTCATCGCCGTAGATCTCGTCCCGGTCATCGCCACCCAGGATGGTATCCGCCCCACCACCGCCGATCAGCGTATCGTCGCCCGCGCCACCCAGCAGCCAGTTGGCGCTGGCGTCGCCGGTGATGACATTGTTCAGCGCATTGCCGACACCGAGGGGCGTGCCGTTCATCAGCACCAGGTTCTCGATGTGCTCGAACAGGTAGTAGCCATCCGCCGCGCCATCGGCGATCACCGTGTCATTGCCCTCGCCGGCGAATTCGAACACCAGGTCGTTGCGTTCGCTCACGCGATACAGATCGTTGCCGGTGCCGCCATACATGCGGTCCGCGCCCAGATGGCCATCCAGCGTGTCATCCCCCGCGCCGCCGACCAGCACATCCACCGCATCGCCGGAGCCGCCGAACAGCAGGTCGTCGCCATCCATGCCGAACAGGCTGTCGGCGCCTTCGCCGCCATTGATCACATCATCCCCGGCTTCGCCCAGGATGAAGTCGTCGCCGTCATCGCCGTAGATTTCATCCCGCCCGTCGCCGCCCAGAATGGTATCCGCCCCATCGCCGCCGAACAGCGTATCGGCGCCGCCGAATCCGGCCAGAAGATTGCCCAGGTCGTTGCCCCGGATGATGTTGTCCAGCGCATTGCCATAGCCGTTGACGGCCGTGCCGCCATCGACGGCGGCGCTCAGCATCAGGTTCTCAAGTTGGTCGAACAGCACGAAGCTGACGGTGGAGATCACCTGGTCGGTGCCGGCGCCGGCGGCCTCGATCACCACATCGCCGGGGTTGTCCACGAAGTAGATGTCGTTGCCGGCGCCGCCGATCATGGTGTCGGCACCCGGCCCGCCGATCAGCGTGTCATCGCCCGCGCCGCCTTCCAGCCAGTCATCGCCCGCCCCGCCGAGCAGCATGTTGTTGCCGCCGCTGGCCTGGATGGTGTCGTTGCCGTCGCCGCCATCCAGCAGCGCGGCGCTGGTCATCGCGATCAGAAGGTCATGGCCCAGCCCGCCGAACAGCACGTCGCCGGCCGCACCCGATTCCAGCCGGTCATCGCCCGCGCCGCCGGACAGGGTCGCGGCCACGCCGCCGCTGTTGCGGAGGAAGTCGTCGCCATCCCCGCCGAGCAGCACCTGCGCGCCCATCGCGGTCAGCGTGTCCTGGCCCGCGCCGCCTTCCAGCGTGGCGGCGCCGGCACCGCCGGTCAGCACGTCATCGCCATCGCCGCCCTGCATCAGGATGGTGGCGGGCCCGCCGGTCAGCGTGTCGTTGCCCTGGCCGCCTGACTGGGTGGTGCCGCCGGTGATGATGTCGTCGCCGTCATTGCCCTCCAGCGCGCCGGCCGGGCCGCTCAGCGTGTCGTTGCCGAGGCCGCCTTGCAGCAGCACGGCACTGGCATCGCCCAGGATCGTGTCATCGCCGGCGCCGCCGATCAGCGTGCCACCGCCGGCCAGGTAGTCATCGCCGGCCTCGCCATCCGCCACACCGCCGGCCGCCCCCAGCAGCGTGTCGTTGCCGATGCCGCCGAACATCGCCGACCCCACGGCGCCGATCAGGATGTCGTCGCCATCGCCGCCATGCAGCCAGGCACCGCCCTGCAGCAGGTCGTTGCCCGCGCCGCCATCCAGCGTCGCCGCGCCGCTGCCGAGCAGGGTGTCCGCACCCTCCTCGCCGTGCATGAGAAGGCCGCCCTGGAGGACATCGTTGCCGGCGCCGCCGAACATGGTGGCGTTGTCGTCCGAATCGCTCAGGCGGTCATTGCCATCGCCGCCCCACAGCGTGTCGGCGCCGGCGCCACCTTCAATGACGTCGTCGCCATCCAGCCCCACCAGCACATCGTTGCCGGTGCCACCGTCGATGGTATCGCCCGCGGCGCCGCCGGTGATGGTGTCATCGCCAGCCAGCCCGCGCAGCAGGGAACCGGTGGCGCTGCCGGTCAGGCTGTCCCCGAAGCCGCTGCCGAAGACCGCCTCGAATCCCTCGATCGAATCCGTGCCGCCCGCCCGGGTGGCGGTGCCGGCGGCGAGGTCCACCACCACGCCGCTCGTGGCATCGGCGTAGGAGAGGGTATCGGTGCCCTCGCCACCCAGCATGGTGTCGTCGCCGAGGCCGCCGATGATCAGGTCATCCCCGGCGCCGCCCTGCATCAGGTCGTTGCCGGTGCCGCCTTGCAGGATGTCGTTGCCATTGCCACCGAGCAGCGTGGAATGGCCGGTCCCGCCATGCAGGTAGTCTTCACCTTCACCACCTGAGAGGCTGGCGCCATCCGCCCCGGCGTAAAGGCTGTCATTGCCGTCCATGCCCGCCAGCGTGTCGAAGCCGGCGAAGCCGAAAAGCTGGTTGTCATCGGCATTGCCGACGATGCTGTCGGCGTAGCCGGTGCCGCCGACATGCTCGACGCCGGTGATGGTGCCGGTGGCGAAGGCGCCGGTGCCGAAGATGCCGCCTGGCAGATCCACCACGAAGACGGAGCCGGGCGGGGCGCCCGTGGCATCGGTGAAATCGACCCGGTCGATGCCGGCGCCGCCGATGATGGTGTCCTCACCCGCGCCGTTGCGGATGTAGTCGTCGCCATCGCCGCCATCGAGCAGTTCGTAGCCGGTGCCGCCCAGCAGCGTGTCGTTGCCGGCCTGGCCGAGCAGCGTATCGGCATCGATGCCGCCGATCAGGATGTCGTTGCCGTTGCCGCCGCCCAGGATATCGGCGCTGGCGCCGCCATCGAGGTTGTCGTCGCCGTCGCCGCCCTCCAGCGTATCCACGCCATCGCCGCCGCGCAGCGTGTCGTTGCCATCGCCGCCGCGCAGCAGGTCGGCGCTGGCGCCGCCATCGAGGTAGTCATCCCCCGGGCCGCCATCCAGCGTGTCCCCGTCATCGCCGCCATAGAGGCTGTCATTGCCGGCTTCGCCATGAATCGTGTCCTGGCCCTGGCCGCCGAAGATCACGTCGTCGCCGTCACCGCCGGCCAGGCTGTCGCCATCATCGCCGCCATGCAGCGTGTCATCGCCGGCGCCGCCGATCAGCCAATCCACCCCGGCCTCGCCGTAGAGCACGTCGTCCCCGGCCCCTCCGTCGATCGTGTCGGCATCTGTGCCGCCAAACAGCGTGTCGCTGCCGGCGCCGCCGAAGATCTCGTCCGTGCCCTCGCCGCCAAAGGCGAGGTCGTCGCCGTCATCGCCATGGATGGTATCGGCCTGGTCGCCGCCGAACAGTGTGTCGTCGCCGGCGCCGCCGAACAGCAGGTCGGCGCCGGTGCCGCCATCCAGGTAGTCATCCCCGTCGCCGCCCCGCAGCGTGTCCTGGTCGCCGCCGCCATAGATCGTGTCCGCGCCGGTGCCGCCATCGATGGAATCGGCACCATCCATGCCGAACAGGCTGTCGGCGCCGGGGCCGCCGGTTATCGTGTCGTTGTCCTCGTCGCCGAAGATGGTGTCGGCACCCTCGCCGCCATGCAGCAGGTCGGCGCCGGCATTGCCGCTGATCTGGTCGTCCCCGGCGCCGCCATCGATGGTGTCGTTGCCGAGCAGCCCATAGATGGTATCGGCCCCCGGGGTCGGCGTGCCGCTGACCCCGCCGCTGATGAAGTCCGGCACGATGACGTCGTCATTGTCCGTCCCGACGATCGTCGCCATGCCGATATCCTGATCAAGTGGGACGTTAATGAGCCGCAACTATCGCGCTTCGGCGCCTCCGGCACAACGCCATCGTTGCGATAGCGATCACCCCGCCAGTCGCGGCGCCGCCAGGTTGCCCGGCCGGATCTGCGGCGCCGGGGCGCCGCGGCTGGCGCCGGTGCGCGACTCCGCGGCCTGGGCAGGCGCGATGGTCGCGAGCTGGGCATCGATGGCGGCCAGCAGGTCGGCGCCGGACCAGGTGCCGCCGCCATGGCGGCCGGCCTCGACCAGCCCATCCGGCAACGTGGCGTAGGCGGCGAACCGCACCAGCTTGTCGGCGGGCAGCCGCACGCCGCGCTCAGGCAGCACCGGCGCGATCAGCGCGGTCCCATCAGCCTCCAGCCGCACATGCACCGGGCCGGCCAGGCCGGATGCGGTGACGACCTCCGCCAACCGGTGCGCCTCCATCCGCGCGGCTTCCTCAAGCGGGGTTCGCAGCAGCGGCGGCAGGTCGCCCGGTGGCGGCAGGCCCGCCGCATTGCGCGGCGATCGGGTCACTGGCATGCGGAGTGCTCCGGCCGGGAGCGGGCTGCCGAAGGGCGGGCCGGCGGAGGGCGGGCCGGCGGGCATGCCCGCACGGCCCGGCTCCGGCCGCGGTGCCCGGCCGGGCGCGGTGACGGTCGCGGCCGGGCGTTCCTTCGGAAACAGCACGGAATGGCCCCAGATGAAGGCCACCAGCCCCATGCCGCCCAGGGCGAGCTGGGTGGGCAGGGGGAGCGAGGTGAGGGTGATGATGGCGCCAGTCCAGAGCGCGGTTCCAACGAGGCCGACCAGCCAGTAGCTGAGCATGGAGACGGTACGCATCACGCACTCCGGGCAAAGGGCGAGCGAGTATTTTTGCTCGTTAATGCATTTTTTAGACTTCGCCCGGAAGTTGCGTCAAGCGCAAACTGGTCTCACACCGCGTCGCCCGCCGCGGCCAGGATGCGGGAGAGACTCTCCGCCCGGCCCAGCGCCACCAGCACCGCATCGATCGGCGGGCTCTGGGTGCTGCCGGTCAGCGCCACGCGCAGCGGCTGTGCCACCTGGCCGAGCTTCACGCCCTTCACCTCGGCATAGTCCCGCAGCCATTGCTCGAGATCGGCCCGCTCCCACGGCGCATCGCCGAGGAATTGCGCCAGGTCGGCCAGGCGGGCGCGGGTTTCTTCCGTCAGCAGGGCGGCGGCCTTGGCATCCGGCACCGGCGCGCCCTCCGCCACCGCGAAGATGCAGGCATCGGCCAGTTCCACCAGCGTCTTCGCCCGCGCCTTCAGGTCCGGCATCAGGGTGCGGATGCGTGCGGCGGCATCGGTGCCGAAATCGATCTTCCGCTTGGCGAAGCGCATCAGCACGTCGCGCACCAGCCGGTCATCCTCGGCCGCCCGGATATAGACGCCGTTCAGGTGGGTCAGCTTGGCATAGTCCATGCGGGAGGCGGCGCGGCCGACATCCTTCAGGTCGAACAGCTCGATCGCGCGGTCGCGCGGCACGATCTCCTCATCGCCATGACCCCAGCCGAGGCGCAGCAGGTAGTTGCACAGCGCCTCCGGCAGGAAGCCCTGCTCGGCGAATTCCAGCGCGCCGACGGCACCGTGGCGCTTCGACAGCTTGGCGCCATCCGCGCCATGGATCAGCGGGATGTGCGCGAAATGCGGCCGCCGCCAGCCCATCGCGTCATAGACCATGCATTGGCGAAAGGTGTTGGTCAGGTGGTCGTCGCCGCGGATGACATGGGTGATCTCCATGTCGTGGTCATCCACCACCACGGCGTGCAGATAGGTGGGCGTGCCGTCGGAGCGCAGGATGATCATGTCATCCAGCTCGGTATCGGCGACCCGTACCTCGCCCTGCACCAGATCCGCCACCACCGTCTCCCCGCCGCGCGGGGCCTTGATGCGGATGGCGCCTGGCAAAGCGGGGGCCTGGGCCGGGTCGAGGTTGATCCAGCGGCTGCCATCATATTTGAACGGGCGCTTGGTCGCCTCCGCCTCGGCCCGCATCGCCGCCAGTTCTTCCGGCGTGTCATAGGCGAGGTAGGCTTTGCCGGCGGCGAGCAATTCGCGGGCGACCTCGGCGTGGCGGGCCTCACGGCTGGTCTGCAGCACCGGCGGCTCATCCGGGCTGAGGCCCATCCATTCGAGGCTGTCGAGGATCTGCTGCACGGCTTCCTGCGTGCTGCGCGCCTTGTCCGTATCCTCGATCCGCAGCAGGTACTGGCCGCCGTGACGGCGCGCGAACAGGTAGTTGAACAGCGCGGTGCGCGCGCCGCCGATGTGCAGGTAGCCCGTGGGGGAGGGGGCGAAGCGCGTGCGGACCGACATGGTGTTCCGTGTCCCGGCAAAAGGAATCTGACCGGCTGATTAGCGCGGATCGCCCGCGCGCCAAAGCCGTGCCCCCAGGCCACCCCAGGCGAGCGTTGCAGTCGCGCGGGAATCTCTCCACCATGGGTTGAATGTCCCTGGCGCTTTCCCCGGTGGAGCGGCAAGACCTCGTCGCGCGCCTCGGCGGCTGGGGTGCGGCGCTGTTGGGCGCGCAGCAGGGGCGCTTCGCGCCGTGGCTGTCAGTGGCGCTGGGCGCCGGCGTGCTGTGGTATTTCAGCCTGGCCGAAGAACCTGCCTGGCAGCCCTTGTGGCTGGTGCCGCCCCTGGCGGCAGCGGCATTCTGGCTGGCCCGGCGCTGGCTGCTGCCGGGCTGGGGCCTGGGGCTGCTGGCGGCCTTCCTGCTCGGTGCCGGGCTGGCAGGCTGGCACGCCGCACGGCAGCCGGCGCCGCTGTTCCTGCCCTTCGGCGCCGTGATCGTCGAGGGGCTGGTGGTCCAGGTGCAGCCCCTGGCGGAGGGGCAGCGCATCACGCTTCGGGATGCGCGGCTGGGCGATGGCCCGCCGCTGCCCCGCACCCTTCGCATCCGGCTGCGCAACAACGATCCGGTCCGGCCGCAGCCGGGCGACCGCCTGCGCCTGCGCGCCCTGCTGCGGGAGCCGGGCGCGCCGGTGGTGCCGGGCGGCTATGATTTCCAGCGCGCCGCCTATTTCTCCGGCCTCGGCGGCTCCGGCTTCGCGCTCGGCCCGGCGGAACTGCTGGCCACCGGCCCGCCCGGCATCGCCCGCCTCCGCACCCGGCTGAACCGGGAGGTGGCGGCCGCCATTCCCGGCCCCGCCGGGGCGGTGGCCGCGGCGCTGATCACCGGCACGCAGAGCGGCATTCCGCCGGCCGAGATCGCCGCGATGCGCGATGCCGGGCTGTCGCATCTGCTGGCGGTCTCCGGCCTGCACATGAGCATCGTCATGGGGCTGGTCTTCTTCGTGCTGCGGCTGGCGGTGGCGCTGGTGCCCTTTGTCGCGCTGCGGTTGCCGGGCAAGGCGGTGGCGGCGCTGGGGGCATTGGCGGCGGGCACCTTCTACATGCTGCTGACAGGATCGCAGGTGCCGATGCAGCGCTGCCTCGGCATGGCGGTGCTGGTGACGCTGGCGCTGCTGTCCGGGCGGCGGGCGGTTTCGCTGCGGAGCCTCGCCATGGCGGCGGCCGGTGTGCTGGTGCTGGCGCCGGCGGAACTGCTGGGGCCGTCCTTCCAGATGTCCTTCGCCGCGGTGCTGGTGCTGATCGCGGGGCATGATGCGCTGCGGCCCTGGCTGGCGAGGATCCGCCAGCAGGCAAGCTGGTGGCGGCCGGCGCTGCTGTTCGTGCTGGGGCTGGTGCTGACCTCGCTGCTGGCGGGCGCGGCGACGGCGCCACCCGGGCTGCACCATTTCGGCCGGCTGCAGAGCTTCGGCATCCTGGCCAATGCGGTGGCGGTGCCGCTGACCTCGCTGCTGGTGATGCCGGCGGCGCTGATCGCCATGCTGGCCCTGCCGCTCGGCCTGGCGGAGTGGCCGCTGCGCGTGATGGGCTGGGGGGTGGAGGGTATCCTGCTGGTGGCGCGGGAGGTTTCGTCCTGGCCCGGCGCCGCGCCCGCCCTGGTGCCGCTGCCGGGCTGGGGGCTGGCGCTGGTGGGCCTTGGCCTGTGCTGGCTGTGCCTGTGGCGCGGCCTGCTGCGCGCCGCGGGGGTGCCGCTGATCCTGCTCGGCCTGTCCGCCGGGCTCATCAGCCCGCCGCCGGACCTGCTGGTGTCCGAGGATGCGCGGATTGTCGCGCTGCGGACCGGGCAGGGGGTCTATCTGCACCGCCTGCCCGGCGCGCGAGCCTTCGTGCAGGACAACATGCTGCGCGCGATGGGTGCGACCGAGGCGCTGCCCTTGCCGGCGCGCGGCAGCCTGGCCGGCGGCGCGCTGGTCTGCGAACCGGGCGCCTGCCGCTTCCGCCCGCACCCCGATGGCGCGGAGGTGGTGCTGCTGCGCGGCCCGCCGGTGCCACGCGGCCAGCGCTCCGCCCCGGTCGACGCCTCAGCCCATTGCGCCGCGCTGGTGGTGGCGCTGGAGCCGATGCGGCCGCGCTGCGCCACGGGCGAGGCGATTGACCGCTTCAGCATGTGGCGAAATGGAGCCCAGGCCGCCTGGCTGCACGGCGCAGCCCCCCGCTTGGCCAGCGACCGGGCGATCCGCGGCGACCGCCCCTGGGTGCCGGCGGAGCCGTTACCGGGAAGGGCGGAAACTTTGCCGCTTGCCAACGTTGATGACGCAGGCCGGTAACGATTCCTTAGCCCGGCGGACACAAACTGCACGCATCAAGGCAGAGCGGAGGAAACCAGAATGACCACCACCCTCATGCTGTGCGCTGGCATGGCGGTCGGCGCGACCGCGATGGCCATGTGGCAGCGGCTGCGTGGCTGGCGGGAAGCCCGGAAGCTGGAATGGGACCCCTATTGAGGGGTCCCGGCACAACCCCTCAATAGCGGCGCAGCAGCCCGATCAGCCGGCCCTGCACGCGCACCCGGTCCGGCCCGAAGATGCGCGTCTCATAGGCGCGGTTCGCCGGTTCCAGCGCCACCGAATTGCCGCGCCGGCGCAGCCGCTTCAGCGTCACCTCCTGGTCATCCACCAGCGCCACCACGATCGCGCCGTTATCGGCGGTATCGCCACGCCGGATGATCACGGTATCGCCGTCGAGGATACCGGCTTCCGCCATGGAATCACCGGCAACCTCCAGCGCGTAGTGTTCCCCGCCACCCAGCAGCGCCGCGGGCACGTCCACCATGGCGGTATCGCGCGTCGCCTCGATCGGCAGGCCGGCCGCGATCCGGCCATACAGCGGCAGGGCGACCGAGCCCGCCTCATTCGCCGCCTTCTGCACCCCGGCCAGGCCGGGCGCGAAATGGCCGCGAATCACGTTCGGGCTGAACGGCGGCGGGCTGAAGGGCTGCGGTGTTCCGGCAGGCGCGGGTGCCGCTTCGCTGCGGCGCGGCGCCACATTCTCCGGCAGCCGCACCACCTCCAGCGCCCGGGCACGATGCGCGCGCCGCTTCAGGAAGCCGCGTTCTTCCAGCGCCGTGATCAGCCGGTGGATGCCGGATTTCGACTTCAGCCGCAGCGCTTCCTTCATTTCCTCGAAGGAGGGCGAGAACCCGGTGGCGCGCAGGTGTTTGTCGATGAACATCAGCAACTCGTGCTGCTTGCGCGTCAGCATGGCATTCCCTCCGCGGCCTTCCCGCCCTACCCGAAAGGGCGGCGAACAAACGGGCAACCGGTGGAGATGTTCTAGGTAGGTTCTCCGCGTCGCGTCAAATCCTTTCAACATCCGCGCGCGCGGCACGCGGTTCAGACGCCCAGCGGACCGAGCGTGATGGCCTCCACCTCCGCGCCCGCCGGCAGCGGCGGGGCGAAGGGCGGGCGCAGGATCAGCGCCTCCGCCCGCGCCAGGGTCTTCAGCATCGAACTGTCCTGCATGGCGAAGGGCGTCGCCACCAGCCTTCCCTCCGAATCGGCGGCGAGGCTGCTGCGGAGGTGGTCGAATCGCTTGTCATTGGCGGCCAGCGCCGCGCCCGTGCGCACCAGGATGGTCGGCGGCGGCGCCGCCGGAAGGCCGGATAGCACGGCGAGCGCCGGCATCAGGAACTGCACGCCGCAAATCAGGGCGGAGACCGGGTTGCCCGGCAGGCCGAGCACCGGCGTGGCCCCGAGCCGCCCCCAGATCAGCGGCTTGCCCGGCCGCATCGCGATCTTCCAGAAATCCAGCGCGAAGCCTTCCTCACCCAGCGCCGACTGGATCAGGTCATGTTCGCCGACGCTGGCGCCGCCGGTGGTGGCCAGCAGGTCGCAGCCCCGCGCGGCGGCGGCGGCTGCGGCGATGGCGTCACGGTCATCGGCGACGATGGGCAGCACCAGCGGGTCACCCCCCGCGGCACGGACCAGTGCGGCCAGCGCATGGGCGTTGGAGCTGACGATGCCGCCCGCCGGAATCGGCTCGCCGGGCAGGGCGATCTCGTCGCCGGTGGCGAGGATGCCGATGCGCGGGCGGCGATGCACCGCGAGCCAGGGGTGGTTGGCCGCCGCCGCCAGGCCGATATCCCGCGCCGTCAGCCGTCGCCCGGCCGGCAGCAGCACCTCGCCCGCCGCGAAATCCAGCCCCTGGCGGCGGATCCAGCGGGAAGGCTGCACCGCCTCCCGCACCGTCACCTGGCCGCCCTCGGCCTCGGCATCTTCCTGCAGCAGGATGCCGTCCGCGCCCGGGGGCACGAAGCCGCCGGTGAAGATGCGCACCGCCTGGCCCGGCCCGACCGTGCCCGCAAAGGGGTGCCCAGCCGGGGCGGCACCGGTCACAGTGAGGCGGGCGCCCGCCACCGCATCCGCTGCCCGAACCGCATAGCCATCCATCGCCGAGACATCCGCCGGTGGCTGCGTCAGCCGCGCCAGCACGGGCTGCGCCAGCACCCGCCCCCAGCCCTCCGCCAGGGCCACCGTCTCCGCCGCGGTGGGGCGGAGGGAGGCGAGGATGCGGGCGCGGGCGTCTTCCAGCGGGATCATCAGGTCGCCTCGTAAACCCCGGATTTACCGCCGGATTTATGCGCCAGCCGCACCGCCTCGATCCGCATGCCGCGATCCGCGGCCTTGCACATGTCGTAGATGGTGAGCGCCGCGACGGTCACCGCCGTCAGCGCCTCCATCTCCACCCCTGTCTGGCCCGTCACCTTGGCCAGCGCCTCGATCTCCACCGCATCGGGCTCGGCGATGGTCAGCTCCACCGTCACCTTGGTGAGCGCGAGGGGGTGGCACAGCGGGATCAGGTCGCTGGTGCGCTTGGCCGCCATGATGCCGGCGATGCGGGCGATGCCGAGCACATCGCCCTTGCCGACCTGGCCCTGGCGGATCAGCGCCAGCGTCTCCGGCGCCATGGTGATGCGGCCGCGGGCCACGGCCACGCGCTGCGTCGCCGCCTTGTCCGAGACATCGACCATGGCGGCCGCCCCGGCCGCGTCGAAATGGGTGAGGGTCACGGGATCAGATCGCGTTGATCAGCTCGCGCGCCGCCGCTTCCACATCCGGCTGGCGCAGCAGATGCTCCCCCACCAGCAGGCAGCGGGCGCCGGCGCGGCAGATGCGGCGCACATCCTCCGGCGTGCGGATGCCGCTTTCGCCGACCGGGATGCGGTCTGCCGGGATCTGCGGGATCAGCTCATCCGATGTGGCGAGATCGGTGACCAAAGTCTTGAGATTACGGTTGTTCACGCCGATCAGCCGCGTCTCCAGCCCCAGCGCCCGGTCCAGTTCCCGCTGGTCATGCACCTCCGCCAGCACGGCCATGTCGAGCGACCGGGCGACATCCTCCAATTCCTGCGCCTGTTCATCGGACAGCGCGGCGAGGATCAGCAGGATGGCGTCCGCCCCCATCGCGCGGGCCTCAAAGACCTGCCAGGGGTGGACCATGAAGTCCTTGCGCAGCACCGGCAGCGAACAGGCGGCGCGAGCCTGCACCATGTGCCCGAGATCGCCCTGGAACCAGGGCGCGTCGGTCAGCACGGACAGGCAGGCAGCGCCCGCCGCTTCATAGGAGCGGGCGAGTTCCGCCGGCTCGAAGGGCTCGCGGATCAACCCGCCGGAGGGGGAGGCGCGCTTGATCTCGGCGATCAGCCCGACCCGCCCTTCCGCAACGGCGGCGCAGAGGGCGCCGGTGAAGTCGCGCGGCGGGGCGGCGTGGCGCGCCTGGCTCTCGACCTCCGACAGCGGCATGGCGGCGGAACGCTCCCGCACTTCCTCATATTTGTCGGCGAGGATGCGGGCCAGCGTGTCGGAGGTCACGGGGGCGGAGACGTTCATCGGGCAGGGTGCTCGGCTTCAGGGGGCAGGGCGGCGCTGGATCGCAGCCGGTTCAGCACGTTCAACGCCGCGCCGCCATCAATGGATGCAGCAGCCAGGGGAACGCCGGCACGGATGTCATCCACCCGGCCCGCCACGACAAGGGAGGCTGCGGCATTCAGCAGCACGCAGTCGCGATAGGGGCCGGGCGCGCCTTCCAGCAGTGCCAGCAGTGCCGCCGCATTCTCCGCCGGCTCGCCGCCCTGCAGCGCCGAGACCGGCGCGCGCGGCAGCCCGGCCTGTTCGGGCGTCACCTCGAATTCCGTGATGCGGCCGTCGCGCAGCTCCACCACCTGGGAGGGGCCGGCCAGCGTCAGCTCATCGAGCCCCATGCCATGCACCAGCCAGGCGCGCTCCGTCCCGAGGCGGGCCAGCGTTTCCGCCATCGGCCGCAGCCATTCGGGGGCAAAGACGCCGGTCATCTGCCGGGTGACGCGGGCGGGATTCGCCAGCGGGCCGAGCAGGTTGAAGATGGTCCGCGTGCCGAGCTCCACCCGCGGGCCGGCGGCATGGCGCAGCGCGGCGTGGTGCCGGGGCGCCATCAGGAACACCATGCCCGCCTCCGCCAGCACGCGCGGCAGCGCCTCCAGCGGCGTTTCCATCACCGGGATGCCGAGCGCCGACAGCGCATCCGCGGCGCCGGAGCGGGAGGACAAGGCCCGGTTGCCGTGCTTGGCCACCTTCACCCCGCAACCCGCGACCACCAGGGCCGTGGCGGTGGAGATGTTCAGCGTGCCGGCCGCATCGCCGCCGGTGCCGACGATATCCATCGCCCCCTCGGGCACATCCACCGCGATCATCCGCGCGCGCATCGCCCGCACGGCGCCGGTCATTTCCGCCACCGTCTCTCCGCGCACCCGCATCGCCATCAGCAGGCCGGCGATCTGCGCCGGCGTCGCCTCGCCGGCCATGATCATGCCGAAGGCAACCTCCGCCTCGCTCTCCGCCAGTTTTTCGCCAGCGGCCAGCCGCGCCAGGATTTTTTTCATGCCGGGACGCTGTTGCGGCGGGTGGAAAGCGCCAGGAAATTGCGCAGCAGGTCGTGGCCATGCTCGCTGGCGATGCTCTCGGGGTGGAACTGCACGCCCCAGATCGGCAGGTCGCGATGCGCCAGGCCCATCACCAGGCCATCCGCGGTGCGGGCGGTGGGGATCAGCGTCTCCGGGAGATCCTCCACCACCAGGGAATGGTAGCGCGTGGCGCGGAAGGGGGAGGGCACGCCCGCGAAGATGTCGGTGCCGCCATGGGTCACGTCCCAGACCTTGCCATGCACCGGCTCCGGCGCCCGCACCACGCGGCCGCCAAAGGCCTGGCCGATCGCCTGGTGGCCGAGACACACCCCAAGCAGCGGCATGCGCGCTTCCGCCGCCGCGCCGATGAGGTCGAGGCAGATGCCCGCCTCATTCGGCGTGCAGGGGCCGGGCGATAGGACGATTGCCTCCGGCTGCAGGTCCATGGCGGCCTGCACCGAGAGGGAATCATTGCGCCGAACCTCAACCACCGCCCCAAGATCGCCGAGGAAGTGATAGAGATTGAACGTAAAACTGTCGTAGTTGTCGATCAGGAGGATCATGATGCCGTGACTTTTGTCCCGGAACGCGGGGGAATCAAGCCGGGACCACCTCGCCATGGCACGCCGGGGTTCCACTGGCCTTCGCCCTGCGCCTAACCTGCCGCAACGCAACGACACGATTTGCGGGAGGAAACATGCTGATCAACCACCTGGCACGCAGGGTGCTGCCCATGTTGGCAGCGCTTCTTTTGGGCGGAACCGCGCTGGCGGCGGATCTGCCGGACCGGCCCATTCGCATCCTGGTGCCCTTCGCGCCCGGCGGCACCAGCGACATCGTCGCGCGCGTCCTGGCGGAAGCCGCCTCCGCCCATCTGCCGCGTGGTGCGGTGGTGGAGAACAAGGCCGGCGCGGGCGGCAATATCGGCGCGGCGGAGGCGGCGCGCGGACCGGCCGATGGCACGCTGCTGCTGCAATGCGCCTTCGGCCCCTGCGGCGCCAACCCGGCGCTGTACCCCAATGCCGGCTATGACCTGCTGAACGACCTCACGCCCGTCATCCTGACCGGCGCGGTGCGCAATGTGATGGCGGTGCGGCGCGAGTTGCCGGCCCAGAATGTCGCGGAATTCCTGGCGCTGGCCGGCAGCCAGCGCGGCGGCATCAGCTTCGGCTCCTCCGGCGTCGGCGCCTCGAACCACCTGGGCCCGGAGCTGCTGCGCGCAGTGACGGGGATCGAGATGGTGCATGTGCCCTATCGCGGCTCCGGCCCCGCCATCACGGACCTGATCGCCGGGCGGATCGACGTGTTCTTCGACAACCTGCCCTCCATCCTGCCGCATATCCGCGCCGGGTCGGTGCGCGCGCTCGCCGCGGTCAGCGACCAGCGCCTGGCCGAACTGCCGGATGTGCCGACCTTCGCCGAGCAGGGCGTGCAGGGCATGGCGATCGATAGCTGGTTCGGCTTCATGGCCCCCGCGCGCACGCCGCCCGCCGCCATCGCCGCGCTCAACGCCGCCTTCAACCAGGCGCTGTCCGACCCCCGGGTGCGGTCCCGCATGGCAGACCTCGCCGTGACGCCCCTGGGCGGCACGCCGGAGGCGATGGGCACGCATGTGCGGGCGGAAGTCGCCCGCTGGGCCGATGTGGTCCGCCGACAGGGAATCCGCGCCGAATGACACCCTCCACCATCAGCTGCGTCCGCACCCTGCGCGTGCCGGAACGCGCCAATATCCTCTGGGTCGAGATCGAGACCGCGGAGGGCCTGACCGGCCTCGGCGAAAGTTTCCGGGGCGCCGCGGCGGTGGAGGGCCAGATGCACGAACTGGTCGCGCCCTATCTGCTCGGCCAGGATTCGCGGAATATCGAGCGCATCCACCGCCACCTGATGACGCCCTATGTCGGCTTCGGCGCCTCCTCCGCCGAGATGCGCGCGGCGTCGGCCGTGGATATCGCGCTGTGGGATCTGATGGGCCAGCGCCTGGGCGTGCCGGTGCATGAGGCGCTGGGCGGGCTGAGCCGCGACAAGATCCGCGCCTACAACACCTGCGCCGGCTACGACTACAATAGCGCCCGGGACCGCCGCGATGTGCGGGCCGGCGAAAATGCGGTCGGCCCCTATGACGACCAGGTCGCCTTCATGCAGCGCGCCGACGAATTGGCGCATTCGCTGCTGGAGGAAGGCTTCACGGCGATGAAGATCTGGCCCTTCGATGTCTATGCTGCGGCCTCGGGCGGCCAGGTGATGAACCTGGAAGACCTGAAGAAGGGCATGGAGCCCTTCGAGAAAATCCGCAGGGCGGTGGGCGACCGGATGGAGGTGATGGCGGAGCTGCACTCCATCTTTTCCCTGCCGGCCGCCACCCGCATCTGCCAGGCGCTCGCCCCGATCCAGCCCTTCTGGGTGGAGGACCCGATCGGCAAGATGGACGACACGGCGGCGCTGGTGGAGCTGCGCCGGTCCGTCCCCGGCATCCCGATCTGCGCCAGTGAAACCCTGGGCGGCAAGGTCGCCTTCCGGGACCTGCTGGTGGCGGGCGCCACCGATGTGGTGATGGTGGACCTCACCTGGTGCGGCGGCCTGACGGAGGCCCGAAAAATCGCGGCGCTTGCGGAGGCCTGGGCGCGGCCGGTGGCGCCGCATGACTGCACCGGGCCGGTGACGCTGGTGGCCAGCCTGCACTTCGCGCTCCACGCCGCGACCGCGATCTTCCAGGAGGTGGTGCGCGCGACGCTCGCCACCTGGTACCGCGATTTGGTGACGGAACTGCCCCGCCTGGAAAAGGGCTTCTGCCTGCCGATGCAGGGGCCGGGGCTGGGCACGAAGCTTCAGCCGGACACCCGCAAGCGTGCGGCCATCCGGGAGAGCAGGGCCTAGCCTTTACCGGATCGGCACGGCGGAGACCGCATTATAGGGCGAGCCGTCGATCAGCCGGGTGGACCAGGCGAGATAGACCACCGCGCTGCGCTCCTCATCCACGAAGCGGTGGACGCGGGTTTCCTTGAAGAACAGGCTGGTGCTGCTCTCGAACACCACCTCTCCCCGCTCACCGCGACGGGCGCCGGGCTGTACCTCCACCGGGCCGGTCGCGGTGCAGTTCAGGGCGAAACGGGCCGGGTCCTCCGCCACGCCCAGCATGCCGGACAGGCCGCCGGTGCGGGCCTGGCTGATGTAGCAGGACACGCCGCGCACCTCCGGATCCGTGAAGCGTTCCACCACCACGCGGTGGCTGCGGGTCAGGCCGAGATTGGTGATGGCCGTGTTCACATGGCCGATCTCCTTGGTCTCATCGGCCCAGGCCGGGGTGGTGGCCAGCAGCAGCAGGCAGGCGAGCAGGCGGTGCATGGGTCGTTTTCCTTCAATCGCGGAGGGATCTTCTCAGTCGCCCAGGGCGATGCCCTCGCGCCGTGGGTCGGCTGCCCCCCAGATACCCTGGGGCGTGATACGGATCGCGGTCAGACCGGAGTTGATCTCCCGCACATCCACGCGATGACCGCGCGCTTCCAGCGCCGGGGCAAGTTCGGCGGCTGGCGTCCCGGCCTCCAGCTCCAGCGCCGCGGTGCCGACCACGCCGATGCGCGGCAGGGCCAGCGCGGCTTCCGGCGCCAGCTCCCAATCCAGCATGGCGACGAGGGATTGCGCCACATGGCCGATGATGCGCGCACCGCCGGCCGAGCCCAGCAGCAGCACCGGGCGGCCGCCCTCATCGACCACGATGGTGGGCGACATGGAGGATCGCGGCCGCTTGCCGGGCTCGACCCGGTTGGCCACGGGACGGCCCTCGATCTCCGGCAGGAAGCTGAAATCGGTCAATTCGTTGTTCAACAGGAAGCCGCCGACGAAGATGCGGCTGCCCATGACGGATTCGATGGTCGAGGTCAGGGAGACGACGCTGCCTGCCCCATCCACCACCGAGACATGGCTGGTGCCGCTGCCGTGCTCCGCCGGCTGCGCCGCCAGCCCGGCCTCCCGCCAGCGCGGGTTGCCGGGGCGCGGCGTGGCCATGGCGCGGTCGCGGTCCAGCAACTGGGCCCGGCCGGTGAGGTAGGCGGCGTCCAGCAGGCCGGCGACCGGGACGCGCAGGAAATCCGCATCGGCCAGGTACAGGTTGCGATCGGCAAAGGCGAGGCGCCCGGCCTCCCCCAGCAGATGCGCCGCATCGGCGCTGCCGGGGGCCAGGGCGGCGAGGTCGAAATGCTCCAGCACGCCGAGGATCTGGCCCACCGCGACGCCGCCCGAACTCGGCGGGCCGAACCCGCAGATGCGCCAGATGCGATAGGGCGCGCAGACCGGCGCGCGGCGGGCCGGGGCGTAGGCCGCCAGGTCGGCCTCCGTCATGCCGCCGGGGTTCGCATGGGACTGGACGGCGGCGGCGATGGTCTCGGCCAGCGTGCCGCGATGCAGCGCATCCGCCCCCTGCTGCACCACCTGCCGCAGCGTCGCGGCCAGCGCGGGGTTGCGGAGCAGGTGGCCAGCCGGCCAGGGGGCGCCATCGGCATCGAAGAAATAGGCCCGCGCGCCGGGGTCGCGGCGCAGCGAATCGGCGTTGCCGGCGATGGCGGCGGCCATGCGGGGAGAGACCGCAAAACCCTCATCCGCCAGCGCGATGGTTGGTGCCAACAGCCGCGCCCAGGACAGGCGGCCATGGTCGCGATGCGCTGCCTCCAGCATCCGCAGCAGGCCGGGCACGCCGACGCTGCGGCCGCCTTCCATGGCCTGCGGGAAGCGCATCGGCGTGCCATCCGGGTTCAGGAACAGGCGCGGCGTGGCGGCGGCAGGTGCCGTCTCGCGGCCATCCCAGGCCTGGATCTCCAGGCTCTCGCCATCCTGGTGCAGCAGCAGGGCGCCGCCGCCGATGCCGCTCGCCTGCGGCTCCGTCAGGGTCAGCAGCACGGCGGCGGCAATCGCCGCATCCAGTGCGGAGCCACCCTCGCGCAGCACCTCCCGCGCCGCGTGGCTGGCGTGCGGGTTGGCAGTCACCGCCATGTGCCGCTGCGCTGGCTGGGCCAGGGCTGGGCAGGCAAGGAGGAGAAGCAGCAGGACTCGAAGCGCCATTGGGACCACCCGCGTGATGCGGATAGTCTATGGCATGCCCGAGCCCAGCGTCATGCGCCGTACCGTGAAACAGGCCTCCGAGGCGCGCGGCCGGCAGGCGGAGGCGGCGGCGGAGGCCGCACTGGCGCAGGACGGTTTTGCCACCCTGGCCCGCAGGGTGCGAACCGGGGCCGGTGAGATCGACCTGGTTGTGGAACGCGCCGGGCTGCTGGTGTTCGTCGAGGTGAAGGCGCGCGCCACGCTGACCGATGCCGCCTTCGCCCTTGGCCCGCGCCAGCAGGGGCGGCTGATGGAAGCCGCCGAGGCCTGGATGGCAGCCAACCCCGGCCATGGCGCGGAAGGTGTGCGCTTCGACGTGCTGCTGGTGGATGGGCAGGGCAGGGTGCGGCGGGTGGTGGACGCCTTCCGCGCCGGCTGAGCCTACAGCGCCATATTGTCCAGCAGCCGCACCTCACCCAGCTTCGCCGCCACCAGCAGCCGGCCGGGGCCACCTTCCCAGGGCCGCAGCGTCTCCGGCTGCACCAGCGCGAAGTAGTCCGGCGCGAAGCCCGCCTCCTGCAGTTGCTGCGCCGCGCGCGCCAGCACCGGGCCGGGGGCGGCGCCGGCGCGGATGGTATCCAGCGCCGTCAGCATCAGCCGCGGCAGCAGCGGCGCCAGGGCGCGCTGTTCTGGCGTCAGCCGGATGTTGCGGGAGGAACAGGCCAGGCCATCCGCCTCCCGCACCGTCGGATGCGGCAGGATGCGGATCGGCAGGTCGAGGTCGGCGACGACGCGGGAGACGACCTGCACCTGCTGCCAATCCTTCTCCCCGAACACCGCCACATCCGCCTGGGACTGACTGAACAGCTTGGTGCAGACGGTGGCGACGCCGCGGAAATGGTCGGGGCGCGCGGTGCCCTCGAAGCCCTCGGCGGGGCCCGAGACCTCGATGCGCGTGGCGCTGCCGGGCGGGTACATGGTGGGGACATCCGGCATCCAGACGATGTCGCAGCCCACGGCGCGCAGCTTGGCCAGGTCGCCTGCCTCGTCACGCGGGTAGCGGGACAGATCCTCGGTCGGGGAGAATTGCAGCGGATTGACGAAGATGGAGACCGCCACCGTCTCCGCCACCTGTCGCCCGGCGGTGACCAGCGCGAGGTGCCCCTGGTGCAGCGCGCCCATGGTCGGCACCAGCGCCAGGCGGCGGCCGTCGCGGCGCGCCTCCGCACTGGCGGCGCGCAGCGTGGCGAGGTCGCGGATGATCTGCATGGCGGTTCCCCTTCGTCGGGGCGCAAGGTTGCGGTTACGTCACCTGCCGTCCAGCCCGCGCGACGCAGGTCAGGCGCCACGTCCCGGCATGCGGTGCCGGAAGGCGAGCGCTTCCGCCACATGGCCGCGGGCCACCCGTTCCGCCGCCGCCAGGTCGGCGACGGTTCGCGCCACGCGCAGCGTCCGCACCTGGCCGCGGGTGGACAGGCGCAGGCGCGTCGCGGCTGTCTCCAGCAGGGCCAGCGCATCGGCATCGGCCATCGGTTGCAGCGCATCCCACTCGGCCTCCGCATTGCAGCGGGCGAGGCCCCGGGCACACTGGCGATCACGCGCGGCGGCAACGCGGGCGGCGACCACCTCCGTCCGCTCCCCGGGCGGGGCGCGCGTAAGTTCCGCGGAGGGCAAAGGCTGCACCTCGATCACCACATCCATGCGGTCCAGCAGCGGGCCGGACAGGCGCTGCTGGTAGTCCTGCCCGCAATGCGGCGCGCGGGCGCATTCGCGGGACGGCTCGCCGAGATAGCCGCAGCGGCAGGGGTTCATCGCGGCGACGCATTGGAAGCGTGCGGGGTAGGTCACATGCGCATTGGCGCGGCTGACGGTGGTGCGGCCGGTCTCCATCGGCTGGCGCAACGCCTCCAGCGCCGCACGGGGAAATTCCGGCCATTCATCGAGGAACAGCACGCCGAGATGGGCGAGCGAGATCTCTCCCGGCCGCGCCCGCGCCCCACCGCCGACCAAAGCGGGGACGGAGGCCGAATGATGCGGGTCCCGGAAGGGCGGGCGCTTCAGCAGGCGGCCCTCGGTCAGCATGCCGGCCACCGAATGCACCAGGGAGATCTCCAGCGCCTCCGCCGGGGTGAGGTCCGGCAACAGCCCGGCCATGCGGGCGGCCAGCATGGATTTGCCGGCCCCGGGCGGGCCGATCATCAGCAGATTGTGCCCGCCGGAGGCCGCGATCTCCAGCGCCCGCTTGGCGCTTTCCTGGCCGCGCACCTGGCTGAGGCAGGGGCCGGCCCAGGGCGCATCGTCCATGCGCGGCGGCACCGGCTGGGTGAGGGTCTGGATGCCGCGGAAATGGTTGATCAGGGCGGGCAGGTCGGGCGGGGCGAGCACCTGGATGCGCCCGGCCCAGGCGGCCTCCGGCCCTTGGCTCGCGGGGCAGACCAGGCCGAGTTCGCGCGCCGAGGCGGCCATGGCGGCGGGCAGCACGCCGGCGACGGGGGCGATGCTGCCATCCAGCGCCAATTCGCCCAGCGCCGCGAATTCATGCAGCTCGTCGCGCGGCAGCACATCCATCGCGGCCAGCACGGCGAGCGCGATGGGCAGGTCGAAATGGCTGCCTTCCTTGGCGATGTCGGCGGGCGCCATGTTCACAAGCACGCGCTTGGGCGGCAGGGACAGGCCGATGGCGGTCAGCGCCGCGCGCACCCGTTCCTTCGATTCGCCCACCGCCTTGTCGGGCAGGCCGACGATGAGGAAGGCCGGCAGGCCAGGGGCGATCTGCACCTGCACCTCGACGGGCACGGCCTCGATGCCGGCGAAGGCGAAGGTCTGGATGCGGGCGATGGAGGACACGCATCCAGGGTTGAATTATTCTCGTCCTAAATCAACCATTCCAGCCGGTAATAAACCGTTCCAGCAGCCGGCCCAGCAGATCGACGTTGTAGCCGCCTTCCTGGATGATCGCCGCCGGCAGCCCCGCCGCGGCGATCAGCGCGCCCGCGCGGGCAAACCCATCCTCCGTCACGCGCAGGAAACCCAGTGGCTCATGCTCGCTGGCATCGAAGCCGAGCGAGACCACCAGCGCGTCTGCCCCGAAATTGCGGATCACCGCCAGCCCGGTCTCGATCGCGGCCAGCCACTCCGTGTCCCCGGTGCCCTGCGCCAGCGGCAGGTTCAAATTGCAGCCGGTGCCTGGCCCGGCGCCGCGTTCCCCGGCATGGCCGACATACCAGGGGTAGTAGGCGTTGGGGTCGCCATGGACCGAGACGGTCAGCACATCCCCCCGCTTCCAGAAGATGCCCTGGGTGCCGTTGCCATGGTGGCTGTCGATATCCAGCACCGCCACGCGGCGCGCGCCACCCGCCACCAGCGTCTCCGCCGCGATCGCGGCGTTGTTGAGGTAGCAATGTCCGCCGGCGCGCGCGGCATAGGCGTGGTGGCCCGGCGGGCGGCACAGCGCATAGGCGGTGCGGCCGGCCGCCGCTTCCTCCGCCGCCGCCACGGCGCAGGCGGCGGCGCCGATCGCGGCGTCCCAGGTGCCGGGGCCGATCGGGCAGGCGGTGTCCGCCGTGTACCAGCCGACGCGGCCGACCAGGCCCGTGGGTGGCCGCGCGCCCTGGGAGATCATTTCCGGCGTCGGATGGACATTGCCCACCACCTCCGCCGCCGCCTCCGGCAGTTCGGCCCAGGCCGCGGCGGCGTCGCGCAGGAAGTCGAGGTAGCGCGGCTCATGCGCCCGCAGCAGCGCGACCTCCGGGGCCGGGGGCGGCGCAAGCGGCGTGATGCCGAGGCGGGCCAGCCCCTCCGCGAGGGAGGCGGCGCGGGCCGGCACCTCGAAATTCGGGCGGATGCGCCCGCGCATCAGGAAGAAGTTCGGGGCATGCGCCGCATGGGCGGCATCGGCGAAAGCTTTCATGGCGGCGACGGTAGGGGCGGCTGGGCGAGCCTGTCCACCGGCTGCGGCTGGACAGATCGGCGCCATGGGGGCTGACTGCGCGGCTTGCTGCCCAAGGGTTCCTGATGACCAACGCCATCCCACTCGACCCCGGCGCCCGCCGCGCCATCCTGGACGCCTGCGATTCGCTGCGTGGCGAGGGCGAGCAGGCGCTGATGCGCCTGGTGCGCTGCCCCTCCACCCTGGGGAACGAGGCCTCGGCGCTGAATGAGATGGCGCGGGTCTATGAAAGCCTCGGCCTGGTGGCGCAGCGCGTGCCGACCGATCCGGCGGCGCTGGCGGGGCATCCCGGCTTCTCGCCGCCGCTGATCGGCTATGAGGGCCGCGACAATGTGGTGGCGGTGCACCGGCCGCGCGCCGCGAAGGGCCGCTCGCTCGCCTTGCAGGGCCATGTCGATGTGGTGCCGGAAGGCGCCGAGGATGAATGGACCACGCCGCCCTATGAACCCGCGATCCGCGGTGGCCGCATGTATGGCCGCGGCGCCGGCGACATGAAGGCCGGCATTTTGTCATATGTCACCGCCTTCCGCGCCCTGAAGCTGGCAGGGCTGCAACCGGCGGCCGAAGTGCAGATGCAGTCGGTGATCGAGGAGGAATGCACCGGCAATGGCGCACTCGCCTGCATGCTGGCGCTGCCGCGCACCGATGCCGTGATCATCCCCGAACCCGGCCCCGGCCTGCCCGCAATGTACAGCGCGGAGGTCGGCGTGGTCTGGGCCTGGGTCACCGTCACGGGTCGTCCGGCGCATGTGCGGGACAAGCAGGCGGGGGTGAATGCGGTGGAGGCGGCGATGTCCATCTGGACCCGGTTCGAAGCCTATGAGCGCGACATGAATCGCGGCGAGCTGATCCATGCCAGCTTCCGCGGCGTGAACCATCCGGTGAATGTGAATCTCGGCACCTTCACGGGCGGGGAGTGGAATTCCTCCGTGCCGACGCGCGCCACGCTGGGCCTGCGGGTCGGCGTGATGATGGGCAACACCGCCGCCAGCGTGCGCGCGGACATCGAACGCATCGTGGACTCCGCGCGCGGCGACCCCGCGCTGAAGGGCGCCAAGGTGAAGCTGGAATTCAAGGGCTTCATGGCGGACCCCTGCGTCTTCGACATGCAGGCAGAAATCGTGCGGGCCTCCATGCACAACTTCGCCGAGCTCACGGGCAACGAATTGCGGAAGTACCCCGCCACCGGCCTGACCGATGGGCGCTTCTTCACCCTGTACCAGGACACGCCCGTGGCCTGCTTCGGGCCGGACGCGCAGGATATTCACGGCATCGATGAAAGCGTCGGCATGGACTCCATGCACGACATCACGCGGACCATCGCAATCACCATGGCGGAATGGTGTGGAGTGGAAGCAGCATGAACAATTTCCGGCCATCCGGCGCCCGCCTCTGGGACAGCCTCATGGAGTTCGCCCGCATCGGTGCCACCGCCAAGGGCGGCAACAACCGGCAGACGCTGACCGACCTGGACGGCGAGGCGCGCGCGCTGCTGCAACGCCAGGCGGAGGCGGCGGGTGCGACGCTGGTGCTCGACCGCGTCGGCAACATGGCGCTGACGCGGCCGGGGCGCGACCCGTCCCGCAAGCCGGTCGCCATCGGCAGCCACCTGGATACGCAGCCCACCGGCGGGAAGTTCGACGGCGTGCTCGGCGTGCTGGTCGGCCTCGAGATCCTGCGCGCGTTGGACGAGGCGGGGATCGAGACGGAGGCGCCCGTCATGCTGATCAACTGGACCAATGAGGAAGGCGCGCGCTTCTCGCCCCCCATGATGGGCAGCGGCGCCGCCATGGGCATTTTTCCCGAAGCCGAGGTGCTGGCGAAGACGGACAGCGGCGGCGCCGTCTTTGGCGACGAACTTTCCCGCATCGGCTGGGCCGGCGCCGCCGATCCGGCGGCGTTGCAGGAGCTGGAAGCCTATTTCGAGGTGCATATCGAACAGGGACCGCAGCTCGAAAAGCTTGGCCTCGATATCGGCATCGTCACGCATGCGCTGGCGCAGCATTGGTTCGAGGTGACGGTCACCGGCGAGAACGCGCATGGCGGCAGCGTCATGGCCGGCAGGCGGGATGCGATGATGGGCGCGGCGGAGATGATCCTGGCCATCGAGAAGGCCGCGCTGGCGGCCGGCGCGCGCGCCACGGTGGGGCGCCTGACCGTGCATCCGGACAGCCGCAACGTGGTGCCCGACCGGGTGTGGTTCAGCCTGGATACGCGCCATGATGACGAGCACAAGCTGGCGACACTCGCTGGCGTGCTGCGTGGCGAGGCCGCGGCGATCGGCGCGCGGCGCGGCGTGGCCATCGCGGTGGAGGATTTCTGGATCTCCCCCGCCACGCCCTTCGCCGCACCGCTGGTGGACCGGCTGCGCGACTCCGCCGTGGCGCGGAAGATCCCCTACCAGGAGATGCCCACCGCCATCGGACATGACGCGGTCTATTGCGCGCGGCGCGTGCCGACGGTGATGGTCTTCACCCCCTGCCATGGCGGCATCAGCCACAACGAGGCCGAGAGCATCACGCCGGAATGGGCGGAAGCCGGGCTGCTGGTGGTGGCCGATGCGGTGCTGGCGACGGCGGGGGTGGCGAAGGGGTAGGGGAGCGCTTGCCCCTACCCCAACCAGCCTTCGGCGTCGCGGCAGTGCCGCAACCCCCCGCTCCGCAAGGGAGGGCTACTTCTCCCTCCTCCGCTCTCGCGGGGGAGGGTCGGGGGTGGGGGCCCCGCGCTACCTCCGCCCGAAAAACCCCAGCACCGCCGCATTGAACGCCTCCGGCTGCTCCCACTGCGCCGCATGCCCGCACTCAGACAGGATCACCAGCTCGCTCCCCGGCAGCGCGCGAGCAAAAATCCGGAACACCGGCGGCGGCGCCCACAGATCGGCGTCGCCCCCCACCAGCAGCACCGGCATCGCCAGCCGCCCGAGCGCCGCGCGGTCCAGCCGGTTCAGCCGGCGTTGTTCCACCCGGCCTGCCGGGATTGCCGCATGTTCCAGCGCGAGCCAGGCCGCAGCACCCTCCGGATTGGCGGCGCGGTAGCTCGGGCCAAGCTCGCGGAAGTCGCCCGGCATCTGGGCGAAGCCCTGGGGCCGCAGGCTGGCGCTGAGGGCGGCGTAATCCGCATCCTCCAGCCCCATATGGGTGCAGGCCAGCACCATCCGCGCCACCCGATCGGGGAAGGCCAGCGCGAAGTCGAAGGCGACGATGGCGCCTGCCGCGCAGCCCAGCAGATGCGCCCGCGCCACGCCCAGCGCATCCAGCAGCGCCGCCAGATCCTCCGCCGCGCAGCCCGGATCATCGGTGGCCGGCGATCCCATATGCCCGCGCCGCGAATAGCCGATGACCCGGTAGCCCGCCGCCGCCAGCACCGGCTGCTGATACCCCCAGACCGCATGGCTGCCGGTGCCCGGATGCAGCAGCACCACCGCCGGCCCGCCGCCGCCCGTATCCCAGCAGGCCAGGTTGCCGCCCGGCACCGGCACCTGCCGAAACGCGGCCGGCACCGGGGCGGGCAGGGGGTGGCACAGCGCGGCGTCGGACATGACGATTCCTTTCGATCAGCCCCGCATGCTGGCCCAGCCCGGCCCGGCTTCCCACCCGCCGCCCGGGCTGGCAGGTTTCAGCCCCCGGCTTCGGAGAACCCTGATCCCCATGCGCATCGCCATCGGCGGCTTCCTGCACGAGAGCCACTCCTTCGCCAAGATCCCGACGCGCTGGGCGGATTTCCTGGCGCCTGGCGGCTGGCCCCCGGTGCAGCGCCCGGCGACGCTGCTGGACACGCTGCGCCCCTCCGCCGTGCCCGCCGCCGGTGCGATCCGCGTGGCCGAGGCCGCGGGCGTCACCATCGCCCCGCTGTCCTGGGGGTTTGCCAATCCCGCCGGCCCGGTCACGGCGGAGGCGTTCGAGCGCCTGGCGGCGCTGATCTTCCATGATCTGCAGGCGGCGCTCGATGAAGGCCCGCTGGATGGCCTGTATCTCGACCTGCACGGCGCCATGGTGGCGGAGCATTTCCCCGATGCCGAGGGTGAATTGCTGCGCCGGGCGCGGGCCATCCTCGGCCCCGACGTGGCGATCACCGCCAGCCTCGACCCGCATTGCAACCTGACGGCCGCAATGGTCCAGCATGCGGATGCGCTGGCGCCCTTCCGCACCTATCCGCATGTGGACATGAAGGAGGCCGGCGCGCGGGCGATGCAGTTGCTGTTCGACCGCATCGCGCTCGGCCGGCCCTTCGCCAAGGCGTTCCGGCAGCTGGATTACCTGATCCCGATCACCGGCCAATGCACGCTGGTGCCGCCGATGGCGGATGCCATGGAAGCCCGCGCGGACATCGCGGCGCGGGAAGGCGTGGCGGAACTCGGCCTGTGCTTCGGCTTCCCCTATGCCGATTTCGCCGATTGCGGCGCGGCCTTCGCCGCCTTCGCCGCCGATCAGGCCAGCGCCGATGCGGCGGCGGAGGCGCTGCTGGCGGACCTCGCCGCGCGCGAATCCGCCTTCGCGCCGGATATCCACGATGCGGCCGCGGGTGTGGCCAAGGCCATCGAGATCGCGCTCCAGGCGAAGCGCCCGGTGGTGCTGGCCGATACCCAGGACAATCCCGGCGGCGGCGGCCATGGCGACACGACCGGCCTGCTGGCCGAACTGATCCGCCAGAAGGCGGAAGGCGCCGTGCTGGCGCTGATCAACGACGCCGAAAGCGCCCGCGCCTTCCATGCGGCCGGGGAGGGGGCGGAGGTTTCGCTCAGCCTCGGCGGCAAGTCGGATGGCGCGCCGCTGGCCGTCACGGCGCGGGTGCTGAAGCTGACCGATGGGCGATTCGTCTGCACCGGCCCGATGGCCGGCGGCAATGCCGCCGATCTCGGCCCGACCGCGCTGGTCAGCCCCGCACCCGGCGTTCGCGTGATCGTGACCTCGCGCAAGATGCAGGCCTATGACCAGGCGCTGTTCCGCCATCTGGGCATCGAGCCCTCGGCGCAACGCATCCTGGCGCTGAAGTCGAGCGTGCATTTCCGCGCGGATTTCCAGCCTATCGCAGAGGTTGTGCTGGTGGTGGCGGCACCCGGCCCGGTGGTGGCGGACCCGGCGACCCTGCCCTTCACCAGCCTGCGGCCCGGGCTGCGGCTGCGGCCGGGCGACAACCGCCGCACCGGTTGAGCCGCACGGGGCTGGCGCGGCGGGGTCTGCACGCCTAAGTGGCGAATCTCACGGCCCGAGGCATTCCCGACTTTGCTACGCCCCCTGCGCCACGATGGCGGAGCCTCCCCGGCCGCGATCCGGATCGTGCGGATCGCCACCCTGCCGGAGGGTTTCGAGGATCTCGCCGCCGACGCCCTGGGCGACGGCCAGCGGATGCTTGAGGTTCTGCGCGAGGATTGGCAGGCCGGTACGCTGCGCTTCGATGGCCCGGGAGATGCGTTGCTGGCGGCCCATCTCGGCACGGCGCTGGTGGGACTCTGCGGGCTGACGCGCGACCCCTATCTGCCGCAGGACCGGGTGGGCAGGGTGCGGCGGCTTTATGTGCTGCGCGCCGCGCGGCGCGCCGGCGTAGCCCGTGCGCTGTTGCAGGCGGTGGCGGGGCAGGCGGCGGCGTGCGGCTATCCGCGGCTACGGGTTCGCGCGCCGGTCTCCGCCTTCGGCTTCTACGAAAGCTGCGGATTCCTGCGCGCGGTGGGAGAGAAGGCCGCCACGCACACCCTGTCATTGCCGCCTAAGGGCACCTGAATTCAGCTCCGGTTGACCTCCAGGAAGGCATGCACCTCCGCGGCCGTCGGAATCGGCGCCACCGCGCCATAGCCGGTGGTGGACAGGGCCGCGGCGGCATTGGCGTAGCGGGCGGCCTGCCAGGTATCGTCGCCCGCGACGGCGCGGGCCAGGAAGGCGCCGGCCAGCGTATCGCCCGCCCCGGTCGCATCCACCGCACGCACCGCGAAGCCAGGGATCTGGGCGCGCGCCTCGCGGCTTGCCACCAGCAGCCCCGCCGCCCCCAGCTTCAGCAGCACCAGCGGGCAGAGCTTCAGGTAGAAATCGACAATCGCCTCCGGCTCCACCAGCCCGGTCAGCAGGCGGGCATCATCCAGCGAGGGAAATACCAGGTCGGACATGCCGACGGCGGTGTGGATGCAGGCGGAAGCACGCCGCAGCGGCCACAGCCGCAGGCGGAGGTTGGTGTCGAAGGACACGGTGACACCCGCCTTGCGCGCCACCTGGATGGCGTGGAAGGCTGCGTCGCAGGCGGTGTCCGAAATGCCGAGGCTGATGCCGGACAGATGCAGGATGCGCGCGCCCTGGATCGCCTCCTCCGGCACATCGGCCACCCGCATGCGGCTGGCGGCGCTGCCGCGGCGATAGAAGGTGAAGTCGTGGCCCTGCGGCCCGTGGCTGACGAAATAGATGCCGGTCGGCGCATCCGGGTCCACCCGCACGCTGCTGGCATCCACCCCTTCCAGTGCCCAGAGCTGCGCGAAGCTCTCGCCCGGCCGATCGCGGCCCATATGGGCGATCATGCCGGCATCGGCGCCGCTGCGCGCGGCGGCGATGGCGGCGTTGGAGACATCGCCGCCATGCCCCTCCAGATACAGGCTGCGGCCATCCGCGCCGACGGGCTGCTGGTTGTATTCCAGCATCGGCTCACCGAGGCAGAGGATGTCAGGCATGGGCGGGGAAGCTCCGGATCGGATGCGGCAATCTAGGCCGGACCCTGCGGCAAGTGTTGCGCGGAGACAATGAGGTGCGCGGCGTTCAGGCCTGCTTCAGGCCGAGCACGTCGCGGGCCGCGGCCTCGATCCCGGCACGATCGCCGTTCCGGAGCAGGCCCTCATCCACCAGCCGCCCGCCAATGCCGACGAAGGCCGCACCGGCCGCCAGGTAGTCCGGCGCGTTGCGCGCATCGACGCCGCCGGTCGGGCAGAATGCGACATCGGGGAACACCGCGCGCAGCGCCTTCACATGCGCCGGGCCGCCGGCGGAACTCGCCGGGAACAGCTTCACCACATCGGCCCCCGCGGCGAGTGCGGCGCGCACCTCGGTCGGCGTCATGGCCCCCAGCATGGATACCGCGCCTGCGCCGCGCGCCGCGTGTGCCACCGCAGGGTCGACCCAGGGCGCGACCAGGAAGCGCGCGCCGGCCGCGAGGCAGGCCTCGGCGGTCGCCTGGTCCGGCACGGTGCCGGCACCGATGGTCAGCGCCGGGTCCGCCGCCAGGGCGCGGATCAGCCCGATGGCGTCGGGCACCGTCAGCGTGATCTCGAAGATGGTCAGGCCCGCCCCGCGCAGCCATTCCACCGCCAGCGCCGCCAGCCTGGCATCGCTGGTGCGGACCACCGGGATGACGCGCGCGGCGCGGAGTTGCGGCAGCAGGGGGTGGGTCATCGCGTCGTCTCCCATTTGGCGGCGGACGTCAGTCAGCACGTCCGCCGAACGGGTTCAATCCACCGCGGCGGCCGTGTCCGTCTTCAGCGCCGCGCGCCGGCGCAGGTCACGGCGCAGCGACAGGGCGAGCGAGACAAGCATCAGCAGGATGATCCCGACCGCGACCGGGTAGTCGAGCACGCGCACCGCATCGCCGCCGGCCAGCTGATAGGCGCGCAGCATCTCCGTCTCGATCAGCTTGCCGAGCAGCAGCCCCACCACGATGGCCGCCACCGGGAAGCCATAGCGGGACATCAGCCAGCCCAGCACGGCGAAGGCCAGCAGCGTCAGCGGCCCGGCGATGGAGCCCTCGATGGCGAAGGCGCCCATGGTGGACATCACCAGCACCGTCGGGATCAGGTAGCGCAGCGGCAGCCGGACGATGGTGCTGGCGACGAAGACGAAGCCGGCGCCGATCACCAGCAGCACCAGCGCCTGGGCGAAGTTGGACAGGATGATCGCGTAGACGATATCCCGATTCTGCTCCATGAAGCGCGGCCCGCCGATGACATTGTGCATCGCGAAGGCCGCCAGCAGGATGGCCGTGGCGCCGCCGCCGGGAATGCCCAGCGCCAGCATGGTCGCCATCGACCCGCCCTCGGAGCTGCTATTGGCCGATTCCGCCGCGATCACGCCGCGCGGATTGCCGGTGCCATAGCTTTCCGGGTCCGGCGAGGACCGCCGCGTTTCGCCGTAGGAGATCAGGTTGGCGATGGAGGAGCCGACGCCGGGCACCGCGCCGACGAACACGCCGATGGCGCTGCCGCGCAGCAGGGTGCCCGGGCTGCCCAGCACCAGCCGCCCGCCGGCCAGGATGCGGCGCAGGCTGATGGTGCGGTTTTCCTTGTTCTCCACGATGAACTTGGCATTCACCAGCGCGAACAACTGGCTGGCCGCCAGCAGCCCGACCATGGCGGGAATCGTGGGCACGCCGTCCAGCAGCCAGGGGATGCCCATGTCGCCGCGCATGTAGCCCGCCGTGTTCATCCCCACCGTGCCGCAGAGCACGCCGATGGCCGCCGCGAACAACCCCTTCGCCACGGTGGACCCGCCGATGGAGCCCAGCAGCACCAGGCCCCAGATGCCGATCGCCGCCATTTCGAACGGTCCGATCCGCAGCACCACCTCCGCCAGCGGCTGCACCAGCACGAACAGGATGATGTAGGAGATCAGCACCCCGATGCAGGAGGACACCAGCGCGGCGCCCAGCGCCTCGCTGTGCAGCCCCTTCCGCGCCATCGGGTAGCCATCGAAGGTGGTGGCGACGGCGGAGGAGGTGCCGGGGATGTTGATAAGGATGGCGGGGATCGAGCCGCCGAAGCCGGCCCCGGTATAGACCGAGGTCAGGAAGATGATGGCCGGCAGGAAGTCCATGTACAGCGTGGCCGGCAGCACCAGCGCCATCGCCATGGAGACGGAAATGCCCGGCAGCGCACCGAAGACCAGCCCGATCAGCAGGCCCGGCACCACCCAGATCCACGCCTGCGGCGACCCGGCCAGCAGGGAGATGGCGGCCCCGAAAGCCGGAAAGTCGATCATCGGTGCTGCGCCTCAGATCAGGCTGGTGGGGAAGGGGTAGGGGACCAGCAGGCGGAAGCCATGCACGATCGCCAGGCTGAACAGCGGCGGGAAGATCGCCAGCGCGATGACGTTGCGCTCGCCGCCAATGATCAGCGCGATCAGCGTGAAGCCCCAGATGGCGATGTCATAGCCCAGCGGTTCCAGCACCAGGATGAAGCCGGCGAAGGCGGCCACCATGGCGACCACCCGGCCGACATCCGCCCAGCTTTCGGCCGGCCCTTCCTCCGGCGCCAGCACCGGCGTGCGGAGATAGCCGATGGCCAGCACGGCCCAGAGCAGCAGGACCAGCCAGGCGGTGGGTTGCAGCAGCAGCAGGTTCTGCGGGCTGAGCGAGACGCCGCGCGCCTCGATCAGATAGGCAACCGTCACCCCGGCCAGCAGGGTGACGAGCATCAGCGGCGCCCAGGAAACGCGGCGCCGCATCACGGTATCCGGCATGGTGCGGCGCCCGTCAGAGGGTGGGTCAGGCCTGCTTCAGCAGGTCGGCATACTGCGCCATCACCGCGGCGGAGGACAGATAGGCCCGGTTCGATGCCTCCGGCCCGTACCAGGTGGTCGCCAGCTGCTGGTTGCCCAGCGTGCTGATGCATTCCGGGTCCTTGGTCGCACGCTCCACCGCCTGCTCCAGGATGCGGTAGCGCTCCGGCTGCGCATCCACGAAGCGCTTCAGCACGACGAAGCCGCGCTGGGACCCGTCCACGGATTGCGGCTGGAAGCCGGCGGCGCGGGCGTGGTCGGTCAGCAGCGGCACATCCGGGTAGTCCGTGGACTTCTCGTCAGTGAACATCAGCAGCGGCTTGATCCGGTCACGGATCGGCAGGAAGCCCTCGCCGCCGACGAAGCCGACATCGACATGCCCGCCTGCCGTCGCCGTTCGGGCCGGCCCGCCGCCATCATAGGTGACGACGCGCACGCGGGAGCGATCGATGCCATGCGCCTGCAGGAACAGCGCCATGTTGATCAGGTCTGCCGAGGCCGGCTGCACACCGATGGACAGGCTGCGCGGGTCCGCCTTCAGCCGCGTCACCACCTCATCGATCGAGTTGATGCCCTTGCTCGTCGCGGCAGCCGCCAGCGTCAGGTCGCGCGACGGCAGGTTGATCATGTGGAAGTCTTCCGCCTTGTAGCGGGCATTCCGGGTCAGGATGGACAGCGGGATGTAGGGGCCGGCCGAGTGCACCATCATCATGTAGCCGTCATCCGGCTGCTGCATGAAGAAGGTGTTGCCCAGCACGGTGCCGCCGCCCGGCCGGTTCATCACGGTCACCGGCTGGCCGAGCTGCTTCTGCAGGAAGGGCGCCATGGCGCGTGCCAGGCGATCATTGTAGCCACCGGTGGCAAAGGGCACCAGCAGCGTGACCGGGCGATCCGGGAAGGTCTGCGCGCGGGCAATGCCCGGTGCCGCGAGCGCGGCGCCAGCGCCGGCGGCCAGCAGCAGCGCCTGGCGGCGCGAAACGGCATGGATGGGCTTTGTCATGGCGGTATCTCCCTGGACGTCGGCGCTTCGGCCGAGCGGCTCTTGGTCTTCTCCAATTCACCTAGACACCCTACTGCTGACAGTCAACGGCAGACGCATGAGCGCGTGTAAGGCCGGGTACCGAGGAGGTTCAGCGTGGATCTGGGATATCAAGGGCGTCGGGTGCTGGTGATCGGCGCCTCCACCGGCATCGGCTTCGCCACGGCCAGCCTGCTGGTGGCGGAGGGGGCGGAGGTGATGATCGCCTCCCGCGATGCGGCCGGCATCGCCGCGGCGGCGGCGCGCATCGGCGCCGAGGGCGGCCGCACCCCCGCCACGGCGGTGGCCGACATCACCCAGGAAGGCGCCGCGGACCGGCTGCTGGCCGATGCCGCCGCGCGGCTCGGCGGGCTGGATGCGCTGGTGGATGCCGTGGGCGGGTCCATCCGTTCGCCCTTCGAGGCGCTGACCGATGCGGATTGGCTGGGCAACTACCAGTTCAACGTGCTGTCCGCGGTGCGCGCCGTGCGTGCCGCGCTGCCGCTGCTGCGCCAGGGCCAGGCGCCGGCCATCGTGCTGCTGGGGGCCGCGGCGTCGCGCATGCCCTACCCGAACCAGATCGTCTCCAACGTTCACAAGGCCGGCCTGCTCGGGCTGACCAAGACGCTGGCAGGCGAATATGCGGCGGAGGGTATCCGCGTGAACTGCGTCGCGCCCGGGCGCACCCTGACCCGGCTGTGGCAGGACCGGGCGGAGAAGCTGGCGGCGGAACGCGGCGTGGCGGCGGCGGAAGTGATCGCGGAATTCAGCCACGAAATCCCGATCGGCCGCTTCGCGACGGCGGAGGAAGTGGCGGTGATGGTGGTGTGGCTGCTCAGCCCGCGCGCCGCCTATGTCACCGGCCAGACGGTGAATGTGGATGGCGGCATCGCCCGGGGGCTGCTGTAGCCTGCCGCCGCGCCTTCGTCCTCAGGCGGAGGCGCGGCGTTCCAGCGTGACCTCGGATTCGCGCGTGGCCTCGGCCTCGTCGCCGGACAGGCTGGCGTCGATGATCTGCGCCAGCGCCTTCTCCAGCGTCGCGACGCGGATCGGCTTTTCCACATGCCCATCCATGCCGGCCTCGTGGCAGGCGGCGATATCCTCCCGGAAGGCGCCGGCCGTGACGGCAAGGATCGGCACGCGGCCCATCGGTCCCGGCAGGGCGCGGATGCGGCGGGTGGCTTCCAGCCCGTCCATGCCGGGCATCTGCACATCCATCAGCACCGCATCGAAGCCCGCCGCCTCACGCGAGACCGCCTCCACCGCCGCGGCGCCATCGGCCACCAGTTCCACGCTGTGGCCCACGGCTTCCAGCGTCGCGCGCAGCAGCAGGCGGTTCGCCGCGACATCATCCGCGGCCAGGATCCGCAGCCGCCGGCGCTGCACGAGCGGCGCCGGCGCCACGCCGAGGACGGCGTCCGGCACGGCCGGGGCGTTGGCCGCCATGCCGCGCAGCGGCAGCACCAGCGGCGTCGTGCCGGTGGCCAGGGCTGGGGCCGGGGCGGGGGCCGGGCTGGGCACGGCGGCTTCCGCGGCGGCGGGCTCGGTCACCGCCGTGGCGGGAAGCTCGAACCAGAACACGCTGCCGCGCCCGCCCGGTCCCGCCTCATACTCGATCTGCCCGCCGAGCAGCGCCGCGAAGCGGGCCGAGACGGCGAGCCCGAGGCCGGAGCCGGCCGCGCCGGTGCCGCGCGGGTCATAGCGGACGAAATCCTGGAACAGCCGCCCGTTCAACATGGGCGAGACGCCCGGGCCGGTATCCGTCACCTCGAAGCGCAGCCGGCCCTCCAGCGGCTTCGACAGGCGCAGCGTGACGCCGCCCTGGTCGGTGAACTTCACCGCATTGCCCAGCAGGTTCAGCAGCACCTGCCGTACCCGCGCGCGGTCCATCAGCACGGCTCGCGGTACATCGGCCGCCACCTCGATCCGCAGCGACAGGCCCTTCTGGTCCGCGCTCGGCCGCAGCAGGTCGATGCAGGACCGTGCGATGGCCGCCGCGTCGGAGGCCTCCAGCCGCGGCGCCTCGGCGCGCCCCGCCTCGATCGTGCTGATCTCCAGCAGCCGGCCGACGACGCCGGCCAGATGTTCCCCTGCCTCGGTGATGGTGCGGACCTGCTCGCGATGGTCCGGCCCCAGGCTGCGGTCGCGCAGCAGAAGCTGGGCCCAGCCGAGGATGCCGTTCAGCGGTGTCCGCAATTCGTGGCTGGCGGCCGACAGGAAGCGGGACTTCACCGCGCTGGCGGCCCGCGCCGTCTCCAGCGCCGCGGCCAGGCGCGCGGCCATGTGGTCCAGCCGCTGCGCCAGCGCCGCCAGCTCCGGCGTCGCCACCCGGCGGTCCAGCCCCACCCGGGCGGAAAGGTCGCCATCCGCCAGCCGGTCCACGGTATGGCCGAGCCGGCGGATCGGCCGCAGCACCATCACCTCGCCCAGCGCCAGCACCAGCCCGAGCAGCGCCAGCCCACCAAGGCCGAGCAGCAGGTAGGACAGCATGCGGCGCTGGCGTACGGGGGCGAGCAGCGCCTCCTCATCCACGCCGAGGATGACCCGCAGGTTGCTGCCGCCGATCGGCGCATGGGCGAAGATGCCGGTGGTGCCTTCCAGCATCGCTGCCCGCAGCAGCCCCGGCCCGGCGCTGGACAGCGCGGCACGGGCCACCGGATGCGTGCTGACATCAAGGCCGGGGCGCCAGCGGGCAGCCCGTACGGCGTCGGCGCCCGGCACATGCAGCGCCACCAGCCGGCTGGCGCCGTCGATCACGGCGATGCGGAAATGGCGCGGCGCTGCGGCGGTGACCAGGCCACGCAGCCAGTCCGGATCCAGCCCCGCGCTCAGCACCGCCGCAACCTGCCCGTCCTGCCGCAGGATCGGCACCATCAGGTGCAGCATCGGCGGCTCGCCCCAGGGCGGCTCCACGAGATCGGACAGCACTTCGGTGCCGGTCTGCATCACCCGCTGGAATTGCGGAACATCCGCCAGCGTGGTCTGCGGCGAGTCGCCACTCTCGCAGAGCACCGTGCCGTCGGTGCGGATCACGCTGATCGAGCGTTGCCAGGGCGCGGTGGCGGCGATCGGCTGCAGGACCGCGCGGCAGGCGCTGGCATCGGTCCGGCCCGCGGCGCGGGCCTCGAAGGTGCCGGAAACCTCCGGCACGCGGGACAGGGCGATCAGCAGGGTGCGCGCCTGGCCGACCAGTGCCTCAACCTCCCGCGCGCTGCGGGCGGCGGCGGCCGTGGCCTCGGTCTCGGCGGCCAGGATGCGGTCCTGCGTCTCGGTTTCGAACAGCCAGGCGGAAAAGACCAGCATGGGGACCATCGCCAGCACCGCGAAACTCGCCCAGCGCCGCCGGATGCCCATGCCCCAGCGCTGGCGCGGGGCGGCGCGCGGCGGGATGCGGAAGCCCGGGCGAGGGGGTGCGGCGGCGCTGCTGGCCGGGTCGGCCGCGATGGCGGGCCGCGGCACCAGGGTCCAGGCCGGGCCGGATCGCGGCGGAACCTGCGGCAGTGGCGGGTTCGGGCTGGGCCGGCCGATCAGGTAGCCCTGCACCAGGTCGCAGCCCTCGATGCGCAGGAAATCGAGCTGCGACTGCGTCTCCACCCCCTCCGCGCAGGCCTTGATGCCAAGGCCGCGGCACAGTTGCAGCACCGCGCGGATGACGCTGCGCGCGCGTTCGCTGCCATCGATGTCGCGGATGAAGGACCGGTCCAGCTTCACCTTGTCGAGCGGCAAGGCATGCAGGTAGCCGAGCGAGGAATAGCCGGTGCCGAAATCATCGAGCGCCACCCGCACGCCGAGGACATGCAGCTCCTCGATCGTCACCGCCGCCGCGGCCTCGTCCTTGATCAGCGTGCCTTCGGTGACTTCCAGCTCCAGCCGGTCCGGCGCCAGGCCGGAATCGCGCAGCATGCTGGCCACCAGCCCGGCCAGCCCGCCGAGGTGGAAGCGGGAGGCGGAGACGTTCAGCGCCACCTTCAGCGGATGCGGCCATGCGGCGGCCTGGCGGCAGCCCTCGCGCAGCACCCATTCATCCAGCATGCCGCCGAGGCCGCAGGCTTCCGCGATCGGCACGAAGACGGCCGGGGAGACCGGGCCGAAGCCGGGCCGGTCCCAGCGCAGCAGCGCCTCGCAGCTCGCCACCTCGCCGGTCACGGTATCGGCCACCGGCTGCCATTCGAAACGGAAGGCGCCCTGCGCCAGCGCCGCGCGCAGGTCCCGCTCCAGCGACTGCCGGCCGGCGAGCTGACCCTCCATCGCCGGGTCGAAGCGCATCTGCCGGCCGCGGCCCTGGTTCTTCGCGGCATACAGCGCATTATCCGCGCGCCGCAGCAGCGCATCCGCATCAAGCCCATCGGCAGGCGCCAGCGCATAGCCGACCGAGGTGCGGATCGGCACCGGCTGGCCCTGGTATTCGAAGGGCGCGCTCAGCGCCTCGATCAGCCGCACCGCCAGCGCATCGGCCTCCGCATGGGTCACCGGGCCTGAGAGGATCACGGCGAATTCGTCGCCGCCGAGGCGTGCCACCGTATCATTGCCGCGCACGCAGGCCGCGAGGCGCCGCGCCGCCTCCCGCAGCAGGGCGTCGCCGCCGGCATGGCCGAGCAGGTCGTTCACCGCCTTGAAGCGGTCGAGATCGAGGCAGAACACGGCGAAGCCGTGTTGCGCCGGGCTGCGCGCCAGCGCGATCGCCGCCGCCAGGCGCTGTTCGAACAGCGGCCGGTTGCCAAGGCCGGTCAGCGGGTCGCGCAGCGCCGCCGATTGCGCCGAATCGAGGCTGGTCCGCAATTCGATCGCTGCCGCGACGCCCTGGGCGATATCCGCCAGGGCGCGGGATGCGCTGGGCGGCATCTGTCGCGGTTCGTGGTCCACCACGCAGAGTGTGCCGAGCGCGTGGCCGTGCTGGTTGATGATCGGCGCGCCGGCATAGAAGCGGATATGCGGCGGGCCGGTGACCAGCGGGTTGTCCGCGAAGCGCGGGTCCAGCCGGGCATCCTCCACCACCATCACCTCATCCGGGACCAGGATGGCGTGGGCGCAGAAGGACGCGCTGCGGGGGGTTTCGCAAAGGTCCAGCCCGGCGGCGGCCTTGAACCACTGCCGATCCGCATCAACCAGGCTGACGATGCCGATCGGCGCGCCGACGAGATGCGCGGCCAGGCGGGCGAAGCCATCGAAGCGCGCCTCAGGCGCCGTATCGAGCATGCCCGTGGCATGCAAGGCCCGAAGGCGCTCAGCTTCGTTTGCGGGTAATGCGGCGGGCGGCAAAACGGGGTTCGCTTCCCTATAAGGTGGCAACGATTTACCGATAGCAACTCAAGGTAGCATCAGACAGTAAGGGTCGCTTCATTGGAAGGCAAATTGCCCCCGCGCGGGTAGCCCAGACAACGTAGGCGTGTGTAAGGGATTGTGCGGGCCCGGCCCGGTTCAGCCTGCCGGCAGCAGCATGTGCACCGCGGTGCCCCGGCCGGGCCGGCTATCCGCCAGCAATGCGCCATCCGCGCGGCGCAGGAAGGCCGCCACCATCGCCAGCCCCAGCCCGGTGCCGCGGCCGGGCGGCTTGGTGGTGAAGAACGGCTCGCCGAGCCGGGCCAGCGCTTCGGGCGACATGCCCTGGCCGGAATCGCGCACCGTGATCCGGTGGTAGTTGCCCGGTGTCAGCGTCGGCGCACCGGTGGGGCGGGGGGGGACCTGAAGGGGGTGCGCGGTGATCCACACCTCGCCGCCCTGCGGCATGGCATCGCGCGCATTGGCCGCCAGGTTGATCAGCGCCGTCTCCAGCTCCGCCCGGTCCAGCCCGGGGGCGCTGCGCAGCCCGGGTGGCACGTCGCAGCGCACCCGGATGCCGGCGCCGAGTGTGGCATCCAGCAGCTCCGCCAATTCGCGGAGCGAGGCGGTGATGTCCACCGCGCCCGCGGAGCGCAGCGCGACCGGGTCGCTGCGCCGCGTCGTGTCCAGCAGGCGGCGGGACAGGGCGGTGGCACGCGTGGCGTGGCTTTCCAGCAGATCGGCCACCTGCCGCACCCGGGCGGCATCCTCCGCATGGCGCTGCAGCAGCCGGGCGGCGGCGCTGACGGATTGGGTGATATTGCCGAAATCATGCGCCAGGCCGCCCGCGAGCAGGCCGAGCGTTGCCTGGCGTTCCGCGGTGCGGGCGCGTGATTCCGCCAGGCTGCGGCTGCGCATGCTGCGCTCCGCCTGCCAGATCGCGGCCAGCAGCACCGCCATGGACAGCACGGCCCCGGCCAGCGGAGCGATCATGCGGCGCCGCCAGTCCCGGTACAGGGCCTGCTGCGACAGGCCATAGGCGATCCCGACATCATGCCGCGCCAGCCGCCTGATCGCCGTCATCCGCGGTGTGCCGTCGAAGGGGGATGGGCCCTGCAGCACCTCCAGCGGGCCGCTGCGCAGCGCCCGGAGCATGGTCCCGGCGCTGCGCGGCAGGGCGGCGCCCACCGGATCCGCCGGCTCCGGCACCGCGGCCAGGATCGCGCCATCCAGGCGGAACAGCGTCACCTGGTCCTGCGGCGATTCCAGGATGCTGCGGTAGAAGGACTGGAAGTTACCGGGCAGAAGCGCCGCCACGATGGTACCGCCATCGCTCAGCCCGTCGGCGCGGGGCCGCGCACGGACGATGGGGAATATGGGCGCGCCGGTCACGGCGGCGCGGACGACCTGGCCGATGAACACCGTCTCCGGAATCGGGCTGCCGGCGCGCTGCGCCGCCACATAGTCCCGGCTGGCGACATCGCGCGCTGGCGCGCCGAAGGGCTGCGTGCTCGACATCACCAGCAGGCCACCCGGGGCAACCAGCGCGAGGCCGCCGGAATTGAGGTTCACCGCATCCAGCGCCCGCAGGAACCCATATAGCGCCGCATCCCCCTGCACATCCGGCCACCCCATGCCCTGCATGCGATGCGCGATGGCGGCGATGGTGAGTTCCTGGGCATCGAAGGCACGCAGCGCGTGTTCGTGCAGCATCTCCGCCACACGCTCCACCCGGCCACGCGCCGCCTGTTCCACCGTGGCCATGGTGCTGAAGCCGATGGCGACCAGGGCGCCCAGCGGCAGCAGGACCGCAAAGGCCCGCAGCAGCAGCAACCCGCGCCACGGCAGCCGGACCGCCGCCGCGGCATCGGGCGTCGGGTTCACGACGTCCGGCGCCATCGTCGCGACCGGGCCACCACATCCGATACTTTCCACGGCATCGTCATGATGCCAATTCATCACATGCGCGGACTCGTCGCCACCCTCGGTTCAATGCACCCCCGCGACAACCCGGCCCGCAACCCGGCCGGCAACCCGGTCCGCCCTGGGGGACGCATCGCGCCGCCCCGGCGCCGAATTTCCCGCCGGCGATTCCCAGGCACGGGAGAGTGCTGTAGAGGCCGCGCGTGCCCACGCCCCTGCCTGCCCACCTGGCCATCATCATCCCCGTATTCCGGGAGGCCGCCAATGTCGCGCCCCTGGTCGCCAGGCTCGATGCCGCGCTGGCCGGCCTGGCGTGGGAGGCGGTGTTCGTCGATGACGACAGCCCCGATGGCACCGCCGCCGCCGCCCGGGCGATCGCGGCCACGGACCCCCGTGTGCGTTGCATCCGCCGCATCGGCCGGCGCGGGCTGGCTTCCGCCTGCATCGAGGGGATGCTCTCGGTCTCCGCCCCCTTCGTCGCGGTGATGGATGGCGACCTGCAGCATGACGAAACCATCCTGCCGGCCATGCTGGCGGCGGTGCAGGCCGGCGCAGATATCGCCATCGGCAGCCGCCATGTCTCCGGCGGCGCCGCCTCGGGTGGGTTCTCCGCCGCGCGCGGCGCGCTTTCCGATGGCGGCGCCCGGCTCGCGCGGATGCTGCTGCCGGTGCAGGTGGCGGACCCGATGAGCGGCTTCTTCCTGCTGCGGCGTGAGGTGGTGGAGGATGTGGCGCCACGGCTGGCGGCACGCGGCTTCAAGATCCTGCTCGACATCCTGCTCTCCGCCCGCCGCAAGCTGGTGGTGGCGGAAGTGCCCTACAGCTTCCGCTCCCGCCTCGCCGGGGAAAGCAAGCTGGATGCCACGGTGCTGCTGGAATTCGCCGGCCTGCTGCTGGACAAGGCCACCGGCGGCGCCGTGCCGATGCGTTTCCTCGCATTTGCCGCGGTCGGCGCGGTGGGGCTGCTGGTGCACATGGCGGCGCTGGCGCTGCTGGTCGGGCCGCTGGGCTTCGGGCCGCTGGGTTTCGGAACGGCGCAATGGGCCGCGACCCTGGTCGCCATGACGGCGAATTTCGTGCTGAACAACCGCATCACCTATCGCGATGCCAGGCTGCGCGGGCCGGCGCTGTGGCGGGGCCTGGCCTTGTTCTACCTGGTCTGCGGCATCGGCGCCGCGGCCAATGTCGGCATTGCCGGCCTGCTGGTGCGGGATGGCGTGCTGGCCTGGGGCATGGCCGGCGCCGCGGGCGCGCTGATCACGGTGGTGTGGAACTACGCCGTGTCCTCCACCCTGGTGTGGCGGGCCCGATGAGCGCCCTCTGGTTGCTGCTGGCTGTCACCGCGCTGCGGCTCGGCCTGGCGGCGCTGGTGCCGCTGGCGCCGGATGAGGCGTATTACTGGGTCTGGTCGCGCAGCCTGCAGTGGGGCTACCTGGACCATCCGCCGATGGTTGCCTGGTTCATCCGCGCCGGCACGCAGCTGGCGGGCGAGAACGCCTTCGGCATCCGGCTGATGGGCCCCCTGTCCATCGCGCTGGCCAGCGTGCTGCTGGCGCGGGCGGCGGATGCGCTGTTCCCGGACCGCCGGCCCGGCCTGTGGGCGGCGGCGCTGTTCAACGCGACGCTGCTGGTCGGCGTCGGCGGCCTGCTGATGACGCCCGACCTGCCGCTGCTGGTGTTCTGGACCGCGGCGCTCTGGGCGCTGGCGCGGCTGCATGCGACGCAGGATGGGCGCTGGTGGCTGGCCTTCGGGCTGCTGGCGGGCCTCGCGCTGTTCTCGAAATACACCGCGGCGCTGCTCGGCGCCGGGGTGGTGCTGTGGCTGCTGGCCAGCCGCGATGCCTGGCGCTGGTGGCGCGATTGGCGGCTTTACGCCGGTGGCGCGCTGGCCGTGCTGGTGTTCCTGCCGGTGCTGCTGTGGAACGCGCGGCATGAATGGGCCTCCTTCGCCAAGCAGGGCGGCCGGGCGGGCACGGATGAGGCCGGCTTCACGCTGCGCTACCTGGGCGAGTTGCTGGGCGGGCAGTTCGGGCTGGCGACCCCGCTGGTCTTTCTTCTCTGCGTAGTGGGGGTGGCTGTCGCCACGCGCGCCTGGTGGCGCGGCGATGCGGCGGCCGGGCTGCTGGCGGCGCTGGTGCTGCCGGGGGTGGCGCTGTTCACCTGGCAGGCCACCGGCAGCCGGGTGCAGGGCAATTGGCCCGCCATGCTCTACCCCGCCGCCTGCATCGCCGCCGCCGCCTGCATCCCGCCCCGCCTGCTGTCCTGGCGCCGGCCGGCGGTGGCGCTTGGCGCGGTGCTGGCGCTGGCGGTCTATATCCAGGCGGCCTTCGCGCCGCTGCCGCTCGGCAGGCGGCTGGACCCGACGCTCGCACGCCTCGGCGGCTGGTCCGAACTGGCCGCGGCTGTGGAGGCGGAGCGCCGTGCCCAGGGCGCGCTGTTCGTGGCGGCGGAGGAGTATGGCCTGGCCGCGCAGCTCGCCCTGAACCTGCCGCCCGGCGTGCCCGTGGTGGCGCTGAACCCGCGATGGGCACTATTTAATCTGCCGCGCCCCATCCCCGGCGTAACCGGCCTGCTGGTGCAGAGCGAAAGACGTGACAGCGCGCCCGATTGGCCCGATGCCGAGCCCATCATGCGCGCCGATGGCCCATTGCTGCGCAGCCGGCGCGGGATCGAGGCGGAGCGCTACCGCGCCTTCCGCATCGAGACGCGGCCGGATCTGCCGGCGACGGCCATCCTGCCGCGTCCTTGACGAATCCCGCGGCCCTCGCGCCGCGTCCTTGACGAAACACGGTCGCGATCGAAGCTGTAGGCTGAGTGAAGGCGGAGATGTCCATGCTGATCAAGCGACCGCGCGGCTGGGAGATCCCTGAAAGCCAGGCAACCCCGGAACACCTGGTGCTGGGCCGCCGCGCCCTGATGGCCGCTGCCGGCGCCGGAGCGATGCTGGCGCCCGGCGCGGCGGAGGCGCAGTTCTGGCGCCGCAGCGCGCCCGCCGACCCCTGGACGCGCCTGCCGGAAGACCTGCCGGATCTGCCGCCCGCCATGCGGAACACCCGCTACCAGCCCGGGCGCGAGCTGTCGCCGGAGCGTGATGCGGTCACCTACAACAACTTCTACGAATTCGGCAGCGACAAGGGCATCTGGCCCACGGCGCTGCGGATGCCGACCCGGCCCTGGACCATCAAGGTGGATGGCATGGTCGAAAGCCCCGGCGAATTCGATGTGGACGACATCATCCGCCGCATCGGCATCGAGGAGCGGGTCTATCGGCTGCGCTGCGTCGAGGCCTGGGGCATGACCGTGCCCTGGACCGGCTTTGAATTGTCGAAGCTGCTGGAGATTGTGAAGCCGCTGGGTTCCGCAAAGTTCGTGCGCTTCGAGACCGCCCAGAAGCCGGAGGTGATGACCGGCCTGCGGCAATCCTGGTACCCTTGGCCGCATATAGAATGCTGCACCATCGAGGAAGCGGGCAATGAGCTGACCTTCATGCCGGTCGGCATGTTCGGCCGCCCGCTGCCGCCGCAGAATGGCGGGCCTTTCCGCGTGGTGTTCCCGTGGAAGTATGGCTTCAAATCCGGCAAGTCGATCGCCCGCATCACGCTGACGGACCAGCGCCCCGTCTCCTTCTGGGAGACCTTGCAGGCCAGCGAATACGGCTTCTGGGCCAATGTGAACCCGGAGGTGCCGCATCCGCGCTGGAGCCAGGCGACGGAACGGCTGATCGGCAGCAATGAACGCGTGCCGACGCGGCTGTTCAACGGCTATGGCGAGTTCGTCGCCGGGCTCTACAGCAACCTCCAGGGCGAGAGGCTCTGGGCCTGAAGGCCCTCGGCATTCTGCTGCTGGCCGCCGCCGCGGCGCTGGCGGGCTGGTTCGGCGCCGGGACACCGCTGGGCGCGGTGATCTTCGGCATCTGGCCGGAATTCCTGAACACCCTCCAGGCCGGGGTGCAGCGCCGCATCCTGCCCGAATTGTGGGACTGGGTGTTCCTGCCGGTGCTGGAGGCGCCGGCCTGGGTGGCGCCGGCGGTGCTCGGCGCATTGCTGCTGCTGGCGGGACTGGCGCGGCGGCGGCGCTGAACCGCTAGGTTCTGTGGACTCTAGGGATTCCCGAAAGGCCCTTCTCATGATTCAAGGCTGCCTTTCGGGAGGCGGCCTTGGGTGTGTTGGATCGTTTGGTGCTGAGCGACGCGGCGTGGGAGCGGATGGCGCCGTTGATCATCGGGCGCCCTGACCAAAAGGGCTCAACTGGCCGCGACAACCGAATGTTCGTGGAAGGCGTGCTGTGGATCGTGCGCACTGGCTCACCGTGGCGCGACCTTCCCGAGGTGTTCGGCGATTGGAACAGCGTGTTCCGCCGCTTCAGTCGCTGGAGCGACAAGGGCGTTTGGCGGCGCATCTTCGAGGAGATGTCGGACGATCCCGACTTCGAATACCTCATCGTCGACAGCACCATCATCCGCGCCCACCAGCACGCCGCAGGCGCTAAAAAGGGGGGTCTGAAGATCAGGCCCTTGGCCGCTCGCGCGGTGGTCTGAGCACCAAGATCCACATGGCTGTCCGAGGCTTGGGCGCACCCGTGCGGTTCGCACTGACCGGCGGCCAACGCGGCGATTGCCCGCAGGCTTATGGCTTAATCGAAGGCCTGCCGGCCGAGGTCGTCATGGCTGATGCCGCCTACGATGCCGATCCCCTGCGGCAGGCCATCGCCGCAAAGGGCGCTGTAGCCGTCATCCCCAACAACCCGTCTCGCGCTCGGAAATACCCGCTCGACAAACACCTCTACGCACAGCGTCACCTGATCGAGTGCTGCTTAAGCAAGCTCAAACAGTTCCGCCGTGTCGCAACGCGCTTCGAGAAGACGGCAAGGAACTACCTCGCCGTCGTCACACTCGCTGCAACCATCCTGTGGCTACGGTAAGTGTCCACAGGACCTAGATGTTTAGTCCTGGCGTTTGGTGGAGCGGGTTGGCGTTGAACCGCTGTGGCTCTGCGGTCCACTGCTTGCAGATGAACTCGTAGGGCGTGAGTCCGCGCAGGGTCTTCAGTCGGCGGCCGAAGTTGTAGGCGGCTAC
>NZ_JAUYTS010000239.1 GCF_030695085.1 Falsiroseomonas sp.
TGCCCATGGTGGCGCTGCCCACCACCACCGCCCGCCCGCGTTCGGCCAGCGCCGCGGCGACGATCTCGGCCGAGGATGCGGTGCGGCCATCCACCAGCACCACCACCGGCAGCCCCGCCGCCAGATCCTGCCCGCCCGCCAGGTAGCGGCGATTGGCGTCCGGGTGGCGTCCCTCCGTTCGCATCACCTCGCCATCGGTCAGGAAGGCATCGGCCACGGCCACGGCCTGGCTCAGCAGCCCGCCGCGATTGCCGCGCAAATCCAGCACCACGCCGCGCGGCACACCCTCCGCGAAGCTGTCGCGCAGCACCTGGGTCAGGCGGCGATCCGTGACGGCGGAAAACCCGGTTAGGCGCACGAACAGGATGTCGTTGCCGCGCTCCACCAGCACCGTCTCCGGCACCACCATTTCGCGCAGCAGGGTGAAATTGCGGCGGCGGCCGGCGCGCAGCACGGTCAGCGTCACCTCGCTGCCCTCCGGCCCTTCCAGCAGCCGCGCCGCCAGCCCGGGGTCGCGTGGGCCGAGTGCCCTGCCATCCACCGCGAGCAGCCGGTCCCCGGTGCGGATGCCGGCCAGCGCCGCCGGCCCGTCCCGCGTCAGCGCATCGATCACCAGCGCCCCGCGCTCCACCGCGACGCGAAGACCAAGGCCGGATTGCCCGACGCGACGTTCCCGCGCCGCCCGCGCCTCCTCCGCCGTCATGTAGCGGCTGTAGGGGTCGAGGTGGTTGAACAATTCCTCGAAGCCCGAGGCCAGCATCCGCTCCGCCCCCGCCTGCCGCAATTGCGGGGAGGCACGCCAGGCGGCGTCGTAGAAGCCCTCCAGCGTCATGGCGACGGCGGTACCCCGTTCGGAGGCGGTTCCAGGCCGGGTCAGGGGTGCGAGCGGCCCGGTGGCCAGCACGCGATCCTCACCGAGCAGCAGGATGCCATCGCCCCGCAGTTCCGCATTGAAGCGCGTATCCAGCACCGCCAGGCCACGCAGCGACCACAGCACCAGATCGACCGGGCTGGCTGCCTCCAGATGACGTTCCAGGATCAGGCTGTGGCTGCGCGTCAGCACACTCTCGAAGGCGCCGCCGCGCCGCGCGGCCTGGTCCTGCGCCGCGGCCCCCCATACGGGTAGCAGCAGCAGGATCAGCGCCTGCGCGAAGCCTTGCCGGAGAATTTCGCCCGCGGCCCGGCGCCAGCGTCCCGCCTGCCGCGGGATGTGCCCCGCGGATCGCCCTGCATCAGGGAAAACACCATGCCCCCGGTTCGCGGCACAGCTTCCGACAGCCTCACCTCGACCGCCTGGCCGAGAGAGAAGGTCAGCCCCGTATTGCGGCCGGACATCGCATGCCCGGCCTCGTCCAACTGCCATCTGTCGTCCGGCAAGGTCGCGAGCGGAACAATCCCGCTGGCGCCGTTCTCCTGCACGGTGACGAACAGGCCGAAGCGTGTCACCCCGGAAATCCGCGCTTCGAAAACTTCTCCGACACGTGTTGCCATGAAAGCAGCAAGATACCGATCGATGGCGTCACGTTCCGCCATCGCGGCCCGTCTTTCAGTCTGCGTGATGTGTTCCGCGGTATCCGGAAACCGTGCCGCCTCAGCCGGGGCCAGGCCGTTCTTGCCCAGTTGAAGGCCGGCGATCAGCGCGCGGTGCACCAGCAGGTCCGCGTAGCGGCGAATCGGGCTGGTGAAATGCGCGTAGCGCGCCAGCGCCAGGCCGAAATGACCGATATTGTCGGGCGAGTATTCGGCCTGGGACTGGCCGCGCAGCACCGCCTCATTCACCAGGCGGTCTTCCGGCTTGTCCTTCACCGCGGCCAGGATGCCGGAGAAATCGCGCGGGTGGATGCGGTCGCGCGCCGGCAGCTTCAGGCCGAGCGATTCGAGGAATTGCCGCAGCCCCTCCAGCTTCGCGTCGGAGGGCCGGTCATGGATGCGATACATGCAGGGCTGGCTCAGCCGCTCCAGCTCCTCCGCCGCGCAGACATTGGCGGCGACCATGAACTCCTCGATCAGCCGGTGCGAATCGAGTCGCGGGCGCGGCACCACCGCCTCCACCTTGCCTTCCGCATCCAGCAGCACGCGGCGTTCCGGCACGTCCAGCTCCAGCGTGCCGCGCCGGGCGCGGTCGGCCAGCAGGGCTTCGAAGGCGCCGTAGAGGTGGCCGAGCAGATCGGCCGGCACGCCTTCCGGCAGCGTTCCCCCATCCTTCGCCGCCTGCACCTGTTCATAGGTGAGGCGGGCTGCGGAGCGCATGATGCCGCGGCCGAAGTGGTGCGAGAGCTTCCGCCCCGCGCGGTCGAAGCGCATCTCTACGAACAGGCAGCCGCGCGGCTCGTCCGGGCGCAGGCTGCACCAGCCATTCGAAAGCGCCTCCGGCAGCATCGGCACGACGCGGTCGGGGAAATACACCGAATTGCCGCGCGCCCAGGCTTCCCGGTCCAGCGCGCTGTCCGGCGTCACGTAATGCGCGACATCGGCGATCGCGACCAGGCAGCGCCAACCCTCCCCGTCCGGTTCCGCCCATACGGCATCGTCAAAGTCGCGGGCATCCTCGCCATCGATGGTGACCAGCGGGATGTCGCGCAGATCCTCGCGCCCCCGTTTGGTGACGCCGCGCGCGGCCTCCGCCTCCTCCACCGCCTCGGCCGGGAAGACGTCTGGGATGCCATGGGCGTGGATGCAGATCAGGGAGACGGAGCGCGCCTCGCCCATCCGCCCCAGCACCTCGACGATCCGCGCCGGGCGCGGGCCGAGGCTGTGGTGGCTCGGCATCGGCTCGGCCAGGACGATGTCGCCGGGCTTCGCGCCATTCAGCTCCACCACGTGCCAATCGGCGCGCTGGCGGCGATCGGTCGGGATGATGCGGCCTTCCTCAAAAACGCCGAGGATGCGGGCCGGGGTCTCCCGCGCGATGCGCTTGAAGGTGCGGCCTTCGTACTTGTTGCCGCCGATGAATTTCAGCCGCGCCAGCACCCGCTCGCCAGGCGCCAGCGCCGCCTGGCCCTTGGCCTCGCGCTGCATGAAGATGACCGGCGGCGGGCCGCCGTCGCGGTCCCAGGTGATGGGCCGCGCGATCGGGTCGCCATCCGGGTCGGTGCCGACCACCTCCACCGGCAGCATCTCCGGCAGGCGTTCCGGCGCGGCGACGCCCTTGCGGCCGACCGGCGTGGCCTGGCCGCTATCCTTCAAGCCGCGCAGCAACTCGCGCAGCGCCGGGCGCTGGTCGGTGGAGAGGCCGAAGTGCCGGGCGATCTCGGTCTTGCCGACGCGGCCCGGGGCGGTGCGGAGGAATTCGCGCAGCTGCACCAGGGTTGGCAGCGCCGAGGGTGCCCCCTCCGGGATGCCGGTGTGGCGGCGCGGCGTCTTGCCGGCGGATTTCCCCGCCGGGCCCTTGCGCGCGGCGTGGCCCTTTGCGGGGTGACCGCGCCGCACCATCCTAGCTGGCCTTCCGCGCGGCCGGCTTCTTCGCCGCCGGCGCAGCCTTTGGCTTGGTCGCCGCGGCGGCCTTGGGCTTGGCCGGGGCCTTCTTGGCAGGCGCCTTCTTCGGCGCAGCCTTTTTCGCCGGCGCCTTCTTCGGAGCTTCCGAATCGCCCTCCGTCTTGACCGCGGCCTTCTTCGCCGGGGCCTTCTTGGCGCCCTTCTTGCCCTTGGTCAGCGGCGGCAGCTCCTTGCCCTTCTCGGCCAGCAGCTTCACCGCCTCCTCCAGCGTCACCGTGTCGAAATCCATCGTCTTCGGCATGGAGGCAACGCGGCTGCCATGCATGACGAAAGGCCCGAAGCGCCCACGCCGCACATCGACATTGCCGCCGCTGGGATGATCCCCGAGCGCCCGGCCGCGCGGCTTCACATCGGCCAGCAGCGCCATGGCGCGGTTCAGGCCGATGACCAGCACATCGTCATCCGGGTCCAGCGACTTGAACAATTGGCCCATCTTCACGTAGGGGCCGAAGCGCCCGATGGCGGCGGTGATCTCCTCCGCCGTCTCCGGATGCACGCCGACGATGCGCGGCAGCGACAGCAGCGCCAGGGCGCGTTCCAGCGTCAGCCCTTCCGGGTCCATCCCCTTGGCGAGGCTGGCCCGGCGCGGCTTCACCTTCTTGCCCTTCTCATCCAGCGTTTCCTCGCCGAGCTGGACATACAGGCCGTAGGGCCCGCGCCGCAGGCTGATGGCCTTGCCGGTGGCCGGGTCCACGCCCAGTTCGCGCTGGCCCTCATTGAAGCCGGCCGCACCCTCGGCCTCGGACCCCGGCGCCACCAGCGGGCGGGTGTAGCGGCATTCGGGATAGTTGGAGCAGCCG